>JBDSPC010000254.1:0-6412 GCA_039914485.1 Nocardioides sp. | reverse complement strand
CCCGAGTCGTGGAACCCCGAGGGCGTCGTGCCGCGCCGGGCCGTGATCGCCCAGGAGCTCGAGCCGCAGCCGGGCAAGACGATCGAGGACCTCGACGACTACTACCGGCCGGAGAACTACGCCAAGGGCCTGTACTGATGGCTGTCCCGAAGCTGCTGCACACGGTCCTCGACACCCGACGACGTGCGGGGTTCGGCGGAGTTCTGGCGGTACCTGCTCGACCTGCGCTACCGCCCGGGCGATGACGACGTCACCGAGGGCGAGCTCCGCTTCGACCGGACCGACACCCCCGAGGAGCCGTTGCGTGCGTACGCCGACCCGGCCGGGCACGTGTTCTGCATCTTCGTCGCCTGATCAGCGAGGGAGCGAGGCCTCCGGCGTGCGATGCTCGGGGCGTGATCGACGCCGCGCAGTGGCTGCTGACTCCGCAGGAGCGGGCCAATCCCCGGACCCGGATCGACGACACGTCACCTGACCGCACGGCTTGGACCGACGGCAACCTCGTCGTCCCCCTCATCGACGGAGCGGCCTACTTCGCCGATCTGCACGCTGTCGTGACGGCCACGCGGCCCGGGGACCTGGTGCTGTTCACCGACTGGCAGGGCGATGCCGACCAGCAGCTGACCGAGGATCCGGGCAGCGACGTGCTGAGCGTCTTCGGAGGGGCCGACGAGCGAGGCGTCGACGTCCGGGGCCTGGTCTGGCGCTCCCACCTCGACCAAACCGGATTCTTCGCCACCGCGAACCGGCACTTCGGCGAGCAGCTGCAGCGCCGCGGCGCGGAGGTGCTGCTCGACATGCGCGTGCGCACCGGCGGCTCGCACCACCAGAAGCTCGTGGTCGTCCGGCACCGCGACGACTCGGCCCGTGACGTCGCCTGGATCGGGGGGATCGACCTCGCGCACAACCGGCGCGACGACCATCGTCACCTCGGGGACCCGCAGTGTCAGCGGCTCGCGGAGGAGTACGGCGAAACTCCGCCCTGGCACGACGTACAGGTGCGCATCCAGGGCCCGGCGGTGCATGCCGTCGAGACCGTCTTCCGGGAGCGCTGGGAGGACCCCACGCCCCTGACCCGCAATCCCATTCGGCGCGCGGTCGACCTTGTGCGTCGTCACGACACGACGCCCGACCCCCTGCCGGTCCAGGCGCCGCCACCCCCGGCGGCCGGTCCCCTCCGGGTGCAGCTGCTCCGCACCTACCCCAACCTGCGCCACGGACTCGACTACCCGTTCGCCCGCGGCGGGGAGCGCAGCGTGGCCCGCGGCTACCGCAAGGCGCTCGAGCAGGCGCGCACCCTGGTCTACGTGGAGGACCAGTACTTCTGGGGCCACGACGTGGCCGACCCGTTCGTGACGGCACTCGAGGCCAACCCGGAGCTGCGGGTCGTGGTGGTGCTGCCGATGTACCCGGACGTCGAAGGGGTCTCACGCAAGGCCGAGCTGCTGGCCCGCAGCAGGGCTCTGGACCGGCTGCGCGAGCTCGCCCCGGACCGGGTGGCGGCGTACGGCCTGGAGAACACCGGGGGCACACCGGTCTACGTGCACGCGAAGGTCTGCGTCATGGATGACACCTGGGCCACGGTCGGGTCGGACAACTTCAACCGTCGCTCCTGGACCCACGACTCCGAGCTGTCGTGCGTGGTGCTCGACCGCGACTACGCCACGAGGCTCCGCCTCCGGCTTGCTGCCGAGCACCTGGGCCGGCTCGACGACAGCGGGTCGCAGGAGGACGTGCTCGCGACCATGAGCGACTGCGTCGACCCGCTCGCGATGTACGACGCCTACGCCGCCTCGGCGAAGACCCTCGACGACTGGCACACCGGCGGCCGGGCCGGCCCCCGACCGCCCGGCCACCTCCGATCGTTGCCCCCGTCGGCCGTCGGCGCGGTCGAGGCGAAGGCGCTGGCAGGCATGCTGGACCGTCTGCACGACCCGGACGGTCGGCCGGCGCCGTTGAGCCGTCGCAACGACTACTGAGTCACGACCGCTCGACGAACAGCCTCAGCCACGAGCCCAGCGAGTCGATCTCCTCGTCCACGGCGGAGCGCAGCGCCTTCGTCCAGCGGCCGTCCTCGTGCACCGCGGACACCCGCAGGATCCCGGCGTCCCGGTCGGCGGTCGCGTCGACCTTGCCGACGAGCCGGTCGCCGTACAGGACCGGAAGGGCCCAGTAGCCGAAGCGGCGCTTGTCCTTCGGCTTGTACATCTCGAGCTGGTAGTCGAACTCGAACAGCTCCTCCATCCGCAAGCGGTCGAAGACCAGGCGGTCGAGCGGCGAGAGCAGCGCGGCGCGACCCTCGAAGCCGTCGTCGTCGAGGTGGGCCGGGTCGACACGCCACGTCCCCTTGAGCCCCTCGACGACCGCCGCCTCGCCCACCGGTCCGACGTCGTTCGGCTCGGTCGGGGCGATCGCCGCGCGCATGCGGGCCAGCCCGAGCGACCGCAGCCTGCGCTCACCCCGGATCCGCAGGGCCTCGTCGAACGGCACCGGCTCCACGTCGGGGTAGACCCGTTCCGCGAGGTCCCACAGCTTGTCGCGGCCGTCCATCGCGGCCACCGCGACCTCGCCGCGCTGCACCATCATGTCGAGCAGGCGGCGGACGTTGCGGTCGTTGTTCCAGCCGCTCGACTGCCATGGAACCAGCGTCGTGTCGGGCAGCTCGCGCGTCGTGCACGGACCCTCGTCGTGCAGCTGGGCGAGGATGTCGCGGCGGGTGTCGTCGTTGGCCTCGACCCAGCCGGCGAGGGAGCGCTGCCAGTCCTTGAGCTCACCCGGGCCCGGCCAGGCCGCCATCTCGGCCCGGTAGAGCGCCAGGTCCTCGGCCGGTCGCAGCATCGAGTGCAGCTCCACGAGGGAACCGTCGGCCAGCAGGCCGTCGAGCTCGGACTGGCGGTAGCCCGGGCCGAGGCGCGACCACGCCACCACGTGCGCGCTGGGTGCGACGGCTGCGGTCGGTTCGACCTGGAGCAGCGTCAGGTGGCGCACCAGCTCCAGCAGGTCGTCGGGTCTCCGGGCGTCGAGGCGCTGGGCGCGTACGGCGATGCGTCGCGCCTGCTCGCGCGTGAGCTCGAGTCTCGGCTGGGTCCGGGGCATGGCCCGAGGATAAGGAGGCGACAGGACGATCCACGTCCGGATACCCTGCTGGACATCATGTGGATCCCGGCCTGACCTGACTCGCGCCCGCGGCTGAGCCCTTCGAGGCCCCCGGCGAGTCCGACCCCCGCTCACAGGTGACTCACATGCCATTGCCGCCACTGATCGTCTCCGACCTGTCCGTCTGGTACGGCGAACGGCCGGTCCTCGACGGGATCGACCTCGTCGCCCAGCCCGGCCGCCGGATCGCCCTCATCGGCGAGAACGGCGTCGGCAAGTCGACGCTGCTGCGCGCGGTCGCCGGGCGGCTGTCGAAGCGCGCCCGTACCACCGGCTCCGTGGCCGCGCCGGACGACCTCGTCATGCTCGGCCAGGAGCCGCCGTTCTCGGCCGAGGCCACGATCGGCGCGGTACTGGCGGCGACCCTGCGACCGTTGCGGCACGCGGTCGCCGAGGTGGAACGGCTTGCGGGAGACCTCACCGACGAGCTTGCGGCGAGCGCCTACGACACGGCCCTGGAGCTCGCCCTCGCCCACGACGCGTGGAACGCCGACCGTCGGGCGGAGCTGGCCGCCGAGCAACTGGGGGTCGGGCACCTCGACCACGCCAGGCCGGTCGGGACCCTCTCCGGCGGCCAGCGCACGCGGCTCGCGCTCGCCACGATCATGACCACCCGGCCCACGTGCCTGCTGCTCGACGAGCCGACCAACCACCTCGACGACGACGCCCTGCTGGTGCTCGGCGAGTTCCTGCGGAGCCTGCCCGGCGTCGTGCTGTTCGCGAGCCACGACCGGGTGTTCCTGGACGACGTCGCGACCGACCTCGTCGACCTCGACCCGAGCGCCTTCGGCACCGACGGCGACGGTGGCCGCCGTTTCGGCGGTGGCTGGTCCCAGTTCCAGGAGCATCGCCGGCGAGCGCGTGCACGGTGGGAGGCGACGTACGCACAACAGCAGGACGAGCTGAAGACGCTGCGCGCCGCCTCGAGCATCGGCACCGGTGCGATCGCGCACGACCGGGGCCCGCGCGACAACGACAAGTTCATCTACGCGTTCAAGGGAGGCAACGTCGAGCGTGCCCACGCCCGTCGCAAGCACGACGCCGAGCAGCGGCTGGAGCGCGCCGAGCGGGAGCAGGTGCGCAGGCCGAGGCCGCTCCTCACGTTCGACGCACCCCTCACGGGAGCGTCCGCGACCGGTCGGGTCGTGCTCGTGCGGGACCTGGAGGTGACCGGGCGGTTGCGGCTCGACCGCCTCGACGTGACGGCGGGGGAGCACCTGCTTGTCAGCGGCGCCAACGGCTCGGGGAAGTCGACCCTGCTCGGCGTCCTCGCCGGCCGGCTGGCTCCGGACGCCGGTGAGGTCCAGGTGACGGCACGACGGGTGGCCGAGCTCGCACAAGACGTGACGTTCGCCGAGCCGAGGAGACCGGCCGAGGAGACGTACGCCGACCTCCTGCCCGACGCCGGGACCGGGCTGCGCGCCCTGGGGCTCTTGCACCCGCGCGACCTGCGCACGCCGGTGGGGCTGCTCTCGGTCGGCCAGCGGCGACGCCTCGGGCTGGCGATCGCCATCGGGGGAGCGCCGGACCTGCTGCTGCTCGACGAGCCGACCAACCACATCTCGTTGGCGCTGGCCGGCGAGCTGGAGGAGGCGCTCGGTCGCAGTCCGGGCACTGTCGTGGTCGCGACGCACGACCGATGGCTGCGCCGACGCTGGAGCGGGCCGGAGCTGACCCTGCACGGCGTGGACCGGTCATGCGGGACGATCGGACGCTGATAGGCTCGGCACCGCTCGAACATCCTTTAACGATCCGTCCTGTGAGGCGGAGAAGGAGGTACGGCGTTGCCTTCACGCGCGCCTGCACTGCTCGTCCTCGAGGACGGGCGGTCTTTCACCGGATCCGCCTTCGGCGCCGCGGGGGAGACCTTCGGCGAAGCAGTGTTCTCGACCGGCATGACCGGTTATCAGGAGACACTCACCGACCCCAGCTACCACCGCCAGATCGTCGTGATGACGGCCCCGCATGTCGGCAACACCGGCATGAACGACGAGGACCGCGAGTCCCGCAGGATCTGGGTCGCCGGCTACGTCGTCCGCGATCCCGCGCGCGTGCCGTCCAACTGGCGCTCGCAGCGCAGCCTGGACGACGAGCTGCGAGACCAGGGCGTCGTCGGCATCAGCGACATCGACACCCGCGCCCTGACCCGCCACCTGCGCGAGCGCGGTGCCATGCGGGTCGGCATCTCCACGACCGAGACCGACAAGGATGCGCTGCTGAAGCGCGTGCTGGCGTCCGGGGAGATGGCCGGTGCCAACCTGAGCGAGGCGGTCTCGACGTCCGAGGCCTACGTCGTCCCCGCCGTCGGCACCAAGCGGTTCACCGTCGCCGCGGTCGACCTCGGCATCAAGGCCAATACCCCGCGGATGATGGCCGAGCGCGGCATCGAGGTGCACGTGCTGCCCTCCAGCTCGAGCATCGACGACGTCCTCGCGGTCAGCCCCGACGGGCTCTTCTTCTCCAACGGCCCCGGCGACCCGGCGGCCACGACCGGGCAGGTCGAGCTGCTCCAGGCGGCGCTGGAGCGCGAGGTGCCCTACTTCGGGATCTGCTTCGGCAACCAGTTGTTCGGCCGCGCGCTCGGCTTCGGCACCTACAAGCTGAAGTACGGCCACCGCGGCATCAACCAGCCCGTGATGGACCGCACCACCGGCAAGGTCGAGGTGACGGCCCACAACCACGGCTTCGCGGTGGACGCTCCTCTCGAGGGCAGCACCACCACGCCGTACGGTGAAGCGACGGTGAGCCACGTCTGCCTCAACGACGACGTGGTGGAGGGACTCGAGCTGCGTGACGAGAGCGGAAAGCTGAAGAGCTTCTCGGTGCAGTACCACCCCGAGGCAGCGGCCGGCCCGCACGATGCGGCCTACCTCTTCGACCGATTCTGCAACCTGATGGGCGGGAACCTCTGATGCCCAAGCGCGACGACATCAAGTCCGTGATGGTCATCGGCTCCGGGCCGATCATCATCGGCCAGGCCTGCGAGTTCGACTACTCCGGCACCCAGGCGTGTCGGGTGCTCAAGGACGAGGGCATCCGGGTCATCCTGGTGAACTCCAACCCGGCCACGATCATGACCGACCCCGAGTTCGCCGACGCGACCTATGTCGAGCCGATCACCGCGGAGTACGTCGAGAAGGTCATCGCCAAGGAGCGCCCCGACGCGCTCCTCGCGACCCTCGGCGGCCAGACGGCGCTCAACTGCGCGATCGACCTGGACAAGGCGGGCGTGCTCGAGAAGTACGGCGTCGAGCTG
>JBDSPC010000143.1:0-8638 GCA_039914485.1 Nocardioides sp. | reverse complement strand
GGCTCGTCCGGGAATCCCCGGACGGTCCGGTGACGCACGTCGGTGCGAGGTCGAGGTAGGAGATGCAAAGACATGACGCAGATGGACGTGCAGCCGGCCGGGCGTGGCTCCGTGGAGTCCGGTGAAGAGGCGATCGCGGAGGTCCCCGTCATTGAGATGCGCGACATCTCCATCACGTTCGGCGCCGTCCGCGCGCTGAGCGAGGTCTCCCTGAGGCTCTTCCCGGGTGAGGTCCACGCGCTCATGGGGGAGAACGGCGCCGGCAAGTCGACCCTGATCAAGGCCCTCACCGGTGTCTACGGCATCGACAAGGGCACGGTCCTCGTCGGCGGGGAACAGCACGAGTTCTCCTCGCCGGCCGCCTCGCAGGCCGCCGGCATCAGCACGGTCTACCAGGAGGTCAACCTGGTTCCCAACCTCACCGTGGCGGAGAACATGCTGCTCGGCCGCGAGCCTCGCCGGTTCGGCGCGATCAACGTCAAGGAGATGAACCGCCTTGCCGGTGTGACCCTCGAGCGCCTCGGTCTCGACATCGACCCGCGCTCAGTGCTCGACCAGCACCCCATCGCGATCCAGCAACTGGTCGCGATCGCCCGGGCCGTCGACGTCGAGGCCACCGTGCTCATCCTCGACGAACCGACCTCGAGCCTGGACGCCGACGAGGTGCAGAAGCTCTTCGAGGTGATGCGCCGCCTGCGCGATGAGGGCGTGGCCATCGTCTTCGTCTCGCACTTCCTCGACCAGATCTACGAGATCTCCGACCGCATGACGATCCTGCGCAACGGCCGCCTGGTCGAGGAGCGGATGGTGCGCGAGACCAGCCAGCTCGAGCTGGTCAAGCTGATGATCGGCCGGGAGCTGGAGACGCTGGAGCGGCTCGACCGGGAGGCGCCTCACACCGACGCCGAAACCGGCACTCATGTCCTCCGCGCGGTGGGACTGGGTCGCAAGGGATCGATCGAGGCGACGGACCTCGAGCTCTTCGAGGGCGAGGTCGTCGGCATCGCCGGGCTCCTCGGCTCAGGTCGCACCGAGCTGGCCCGCCTGCTGTTCGGCGCCGACACCGCGGACACCGGCGAGCTGACCATCCGCTCCGAACGGCGTCGACTGCGCAGCCCGCGTCACGCCATCGACCGCAAGATCGCCTTCTCCAGCGAGGACCGCAAGGACGAGGGCGTCGTCGGCGACCTCACTGTGGCCGACAACATGCTGCTGGCCCTCCAGGCCTCGCGCGGCTGGCTGCGTCCCATCCCGCAGGCCACGCGCACGAGACTCGTCGAGGAATACGTTCGCGTGCTCGACATCCGCCCCGCCGACCCCACCGCGATGATGCGCAACCTGTCCGGCGGCAACCAGCAGAAGGTGCTGCTCGCGCGCTGGCTGATCACCCAGCCCGAGATCCTCATCCTCGACGAACCCACGCGTGGGATCGACATCGGCGCCAAGGCGCAGATCCAGGCGAAGGTCGCCGAGCTCGCCGCGGAGGGCATGTCGGTCGTCTTCATCTCCGCTGAGCTGGAAGAGGTGCTGCGCCTGAGCGATCGCATCGTCGTGATGCGCGACCGCCGCAAGATCGACGAACGCCCCAATGTCGACGTCAGCGTGCGCGACGTCCTCGAGATCATCGCGGGCGAGGCCCGCACGGACGGAGCTCCCCGTGCCTGAGACCCAGACCTTCGCCCAACGGGTGGTACGCCACCCGCTCCTGTGGCCGGTCCTCGCCCTGGTGGTCCTGCTCGTGATCAACGTCGTGGCGACCCCGAGCTTCCTCGACGTCCGGATGCAGGACGGCCACCTCTACGGCAACGTCATCGACATCCTGCGCAACAGCGCGCCGGTGATGCTGGTCGCCCTGGGCATGACGCTGGTCATCGCCACGCGGGGCATCGA
This sequence comes from Nocardioides sp., assembly GCA_039914485.1. Lineage (GTDB taxonomy): Bacteria > Actinomycetota > Actinomycetes > Propionibacteriales > Nocardioidaceae > Nocardioides. The sequence goes on along the minus strand of JBDSPC010000143.1, from coordinate 6,748 downwards.
CCTCTCCGTGGGCGCGATCGCAGCGATCGCCGCCGCTGTCGCCTGCACCCGGATCGTCGGGGCGGGGGACGAGAGCTCACTGACGACGGCGCTGATGGCGACGACGTACGCCGTCGTCGTGTGCGTGCTGCTCGGCGCGTGGAACGGCTTCCTGGTCTCGGTCCTCGGGATCCAGCCGATCATCGCGACGCTGATCCTGATGGTCGCCGGGCGCGGTATCTCGATGGCCGTCACCGACGGTCAGATCACCACCGTCAACAACGGCTGGTTCAGCGACCTGGCGTCCGGCTACGTCCTCACCCTTCCGCTCGCCTTCCTCATCGCCGTCGGAGTGCTGGCACTGACCGCGCTGCTGACGAGGCGTACGGCGCTGGGGATGCTGATCGAGGCGGTGGGGATCAACCCCGAGGCAAGCCGGCTCGCCGGTGTGCGTGCTCGCACCATCATCTGGACCGTCTACGCGTTCTCCGGCCTGTGCGCCGGTCTCGCCGGCCTGGTCATCGCCGCCAACACCAACTCGGTCAACGCCAACAGCCTCGGGCTGTGGATCGAGCTCGACGCGATCCTCGCCGTCGTGATCGGTGGCACGTCCCTGGCGGGTGGCCGCTTCTCCCTGATGGGCACGTTCGTCGGGGCACTGTTCATCGCCACCCTGGCCCGCACGATCCCCAACATCGGGATCCCCTCCGAGGTCAACTACCTCTTCAAGGCGGTCGTCGTGATCGCCGTCTGTCTCCTCCAGTCGCCGAAGGCTCGCGCGGTCCTCCGCGTCCGCCGCCAGGGCCCACCCCGAGGCCCCGCCGCCCCCGTCCTCGTGAAGGCAGGTTCCACGTCATGAGCGCCGTCACCGTCCCCACCGACTTGACCTGGGATCGCGTCAAGCGTTACAGCCCGCCCACCCGCTACCTGCCCATCATCGCGACGTTCGCCCTCTTCGTCGGTCTGTTCGCCGCCGGTGGCGTGCGCTACGACGGGCTCGCCGACCCGCAGGTGCTGCTCAGCCTGCTGATCGACAACGCCTTCCTGATCGTGCTCGCGGTCGGGATGACCTTCGTCATCCTCACCGGTGGGATCGATCTCTCGGTCGGGTCGGTGGTGGCGCTCTCGACGATGATCGCAGCCAAGACCCTGGAGATGGGCTGGTCGCCGTACCTCTCGATGACGGCTGTGCTGCTGACCGGCACGTTCCTGGGGCTGCTGATGGGGCTGTTGATCCACTACTTCGACATCCAGCCGTTCATCGCCACGTTGGCCGGGCTCTTCCTCGCGCGCGGCATCACCTACCTCATCAGCGTCGAGTCGATCTCGATCAAGGATCCGACCTTCACCGAGTTGGCCTTTCGCACGGTCAACATCGGGGACTACTACATCCGCTGGACTGCAATCATCGCGCTGCTGACGGTGGCAGTGGCGGCCTTCGTCCTCGCCCGCACGCGCTTCGGTCGCACCGTCTATGCCATCGGCGGCAGCGAGAGCTCGGCGATGCTGATGGGCCTGCGGGTGGCCTTCACCAAGGTCGGTGTCTACGTGATCAGCGGGTTCTGCGCCTCGCTGGCCGGGCTGCTCTTCTCCCTCTACATCTTGTCGGGCAACAGTCTGCACGCGGTCGGCATGGAGCTCGACGCCATCGCGGCGGTGGTCATCGGAGGCACGCTGCTGACCGGGGGCCGGGGATACGTCGTCGGCTCGTTGCTCGGCGTCCTGGTGCTGGGCATCATCAAGACACTGATCGCCTTCGACGGAACCCTGAGCTCCTACTGGATCCGCATCATCACCGGTGTCCTGCTGCTCGCCTTCGTCGTCGTCCAACGCTTCGCAACGCGGCGGCAGCCGTGACTCTCACCGGACCGAGGCAGCCGGGGAGGGACCCCGTGATGGCGGACGTCGCCCGCCTCGCGGGGGTGTCGCACCAGACCGTCTCCCGCGTCATCAACGGCCGCGACAACCTCCGCCCAGCCACCCGGGAGAAGGTCGAGGAGGCGATCCTCCAGCTGGGCTACCGCCCCAACTCCGCGGCGCGCGCCCTGGTCACCAAGCGGTCGGCGACGATCGGTGTGATCGGCTCCAAGAGCGGGTTTTGGGGACCCTCCACGGTGCACCGAACCATCCAGGCAGCGGGTCGTGAGGCGGGCTACTTCGTGAGCTCGGTCAACCTCCAGAGCCTCACCCGCGAGGAGCTCGCCGACGCGATCGACCACCTCCGCGGGCAGTCGGTGGAGGGCATCGTCCTGATCTCCGCCACTGACGAGGCGCTCGCCGTCGTCCGCGCCCAGGAGCACGCCGGAGTCCCGGTCGTCGTGGTCGAGGGCGATGCCGCCAAGACCCGCTGGACCGTAGGAGTGGACCAGGTCGCCGGCGCCGAGCTCGGGACCCGGCACCTCGTCGACCTGGGCCATACCGACATCGTGCACCTGGCCGGCCCCCCGGACTGGACCGAGGCACGCGCCCGCCTGCTCGGATGGCAGCAGGCGATGTACGCCGCTGGGCTGCGACCCTCCCAGCACGTGACGGGAGACTGGTCTGCGGCCAGCGGCTTCGAAGCGGGCCGGGTGATCGCTGCCCGTGAGGACGTGACCGCGGTCTTCTGTGCCAACGACCAGATGGCGCTCGGCCTCATGCGGGCCCTGTCCGAGGCCGGGCGGACCGTGCCGGACGGCCCGCGCGGAGTGAGCGTCGTCGGGTTCGACGACATCCCCGAGGCGGCATACCTCATCCCGCCGCTGACCACCGTGCGCCAAGACTTCCAGGCCGTCGGCCACCGTGCCATCGAGATCCTCCGTGCTGCCCTCGGCAACGTGCCGGGCCCTGAGGGGCTGATCAGCCCCGAGCTCGTGGTGCGCGCCAGCAGCGCGGCCCCCGTCGAGAGGAAACAATGACCATGTCCCACCAGCAGTCAGACGAGCAATACGTCGTCGGCGTCGACTACGGCACGCTCTCCGGGCGTGCGGTCGTGGTCCGCGTCTCCGACGGAGCCGAGCTCGGGACCGGTGTGCACGACTATCCACACGCGGTCCTCGAGGCCTCGCTGCCCGCCGACCTCGCCGGCAGCGCGCGTCCGCTTGCGCCCGAGTGGGCACTCCAGGTGCCGGAGGACTACCGCGAGGTGCTGCGGGTCGCCGTGCCCGCGGCGGTGGCAGCCGCCGGCATCGACCCGGCGCAGGTCGTCGGGATCGCCACCGACTTCACGGCCTGCACGATGGTCCCCACGCTGGGCGACGGCACCCCGCTCAACGAGGTCGACGGACTCGCTGACCGGCCGCACGCCTACGTCAAGCTGTGGAAGCACCACGCCGCCCAGGAGCAGGCCGACCGCATCAACGAGCTCGCTCGCACGCGCGTCGAGTCGTGGCTGCCGCGCTACGGCGGCCTCATCTCCTCGGAGTGGGAGTTCGCCAAGGGCCTCCAGCTTTTCGAGGAGGACCGCGACGTCTACGACCGCATGGAGCACTGGGTCGAGGCCGCCGACTGGATCGTGTGGCAGCTGTGTGGCCACTACGTCCGCAACGCGTGTACGGCCGGCTACAAGGGCATCCGGCAGGACGGGGCCTACCCGTCGAGCGATTTCCTGGGCGAGCTGGCCGAGGGCTTCGGTTCCTTCGTCGTCGACAAGCTGGAGCACCCCATCGGCGAGCTCGGCGACCGGGCCGGTGCGTTGAGCGCCGAGGCTGCCACGTGGACCGGACTGCCGGAGGGCATCGCCGTGGCTGTCGGCAACGTCGACGCCCACGTCACCGCACCTGCTGCGCAGGCGGTCGGCGCTGGACAGATGGTCGCCATCATGGGCACCTCCACCTGCCACGTCATGAACGCCGACGTGCTGCGCGAGGTGCCGGGCATGTGCGGCGTCGTCGACGGCGGCATCGTCTCCGGGCTGTGGGGCTACGAGGCCGGACAGAGCGGGGTGGGCGACATCTTCGGGTGGTTCACCCGGACCAGCGTGCCGGCGGCATACACCGAGACGGCCGCCTCGGCAGGGGAGTCGGTGCACCAGCACCTCACCCGCCTCGCCGCCGCCCAAGAGGTCGGCGAGCACGGGCTGGTCGCCCTCGACTGGCACTCGGGCAACCGCTCGGTGCTGGTCGACCACGAGCTCTCGGGTCTCGTGGTCGGCCAGACGCTGGCGACCCGGCCCGAGGACATCTACCGCGCGCTGCTCGAGGCCACGGCCTTCGGCACCCGCGTCATCGTCGAGACCTTCCGCGACAGCGGGGTGCCCGTCGAGGAGTTCATCGTCGCCGGCGGGCTGGCCCAGAACGCCCTCTTGATGCAGATCTACGCCGACGTCACCCGGCTGCCGCTGTCGATCATCGACTCCGAGCAGGGTCCGGCCCTCGGCTCCGCCATTCACGCCGCCGTGGCCGCGGGCGCCTATCCCGACGTGCCGACCGCAGCGAAGCAGATGGGCAAGGTGCGGCGCCACGTCTTCATGCCGGACGAGGCTCGTGCGCATGCCTACGACGCCCTTTTCGAGCAGTACGTCGCCCTGCACGACCACTTCGGGCGCAGCACGACGACCATGCGCCGGCTCAAGGCGATCCGCCGCGAGGCCGTGGCCCGACGCCGGTCCCGCGCCCAAACCTGACCAGTCACCCACCCCATCCACCGAGCGGCGCCCAGCCGTCGCCGTGAACCACAGAGGGATCACCCATGAGCATGTCGTCCACCCCCGCCGCCGAGGTCTGGTTCCTGACCGGGAGCCAGGGCCTCTACGGCCCGGAGACGCTGGACCAGGTCGCCTCGCAGTCGCAGGCCATCGTGGCCCGCCTCAGCGAGGTCGCGGGCCTGCCGGTCAACGTCGTGTGGAAGCCGGTGCTGCTCGACGCCGGTTCGATCCACCGGCAGATGCTGGACGCCAACTCCGACCCGGCGTGCGTCGGAGTCATCGCCTGGATGCACACCTTCTCCCCGGCCAAGATGTGGATCGCCGGGCTCGACGCGCTCCAGAGGCCGCTGCTCCACCTGCACACGCAGGCCGGGGTCGCGCTGCCGTGGTCGACCATCGACATGGACTTCATGAACCTCAACCAGGCCGCCCACGGTGACCGCGAGTTCGGCTACATCCAGACGCGTCTCGGGGTCGCTCGCAAGACCGTCGCCGGTCACGTCGAGTCGCCCGTCGTCGCCGAGCGGATCGCGCGCTGGGCCCGCGCCGCGCTGGGTCGCCACGAGCTTCGTCACCTCAAGCTGGCGCGCTTCGGCGACAACATGCGCGACGTCGCGGTGACCGAGGGCGACAAGGTGGAGGCGCAGCTGCGCTTCGGCGTCTCGGTCAACACCTACGGCGTCAACGACCTCGTCGCCCAGGTCTATTCGGTGTCCGAGACGGACGTCGACAAGCTCGTCACGGAGTACGCCGACACCTACCGCATCGCACCCGAGCTGCTGCCCGAGGGCGCCCGCCACGGGTCGCTGCGCGACGGCGCCCGCATCGAGCTCGGCATGCGCACGTTCCTCACCGAGGGCGGCTTCGGCGCCTTCACCACCAACTTCGAGGACCTCGGCGGACTGAAGCAGTTGCCGGGCCTCGCCGTACAACGCCTGATGGCCGACGGCTACGGCTTCGGCGGCGAGGGCGACTGGAAGACGTCGGTGCTGCTGCGCGGGATGAAGGTGATGGCCGACGGCCTGCCCGGCGGGACGTCCTTCATGGAGGACTACACCTATCACCTGGTCCCGGGCATGGAGAAGATCCTCGGCGCCCACATGCTCGAGGTCTGTCCGACCATCACGACCCAGCAGCCCTCGCTGGAGATCCACCCGCTCGCCATCGGCGGTCGCGAGGACCCTGTCCGACTCCGGTTCACCGCCGAGCCGGGGCCCGGCATCGTCGCCGGCCTGTCCGACCTCGGCGACCGGTTCCGCCTCACGGTCAACGAGATCGACGTCGTCGAGCCGGACGAGGAGCTGCCGAACCTTCCCGTCGCCTGCGCCGTGTGGGAGCCGCGTCCGTCGCTGTCGACCTCGGCCGAGTCATGGCTGATGGCCGGCGCGCCGCACCACACGGTGCTGTCCAAGGCGATCGGCGTGGAGGTGCTGGAGGACTTCGCCGAGATGACGGGGACCGAGATGGTGACCATCGACGACGACACCACGACCCGGTCGTTCCAGCGCGAGCTGCGGTGGAACGCCGCCTACCACCGACTGGCGGCCCGGCTCTGATGGTGGGCGCCATCGTCCAGGACGACCTGCTGCGCGAGGTGCTCGAGGCCAACCTGGTCATCCCGCGCGAGGGCCTGGCCACCCTGACCTGGGGCAACGTCAGCGGCCTGGACCGCGAGCGCGGCATCTATGTCATCAAGCCGTCCGGCGTGCCCTACACCGAGCTGTCCCTCGAGCACCTGGTGCCGGTGGAGGTGGAGACCGGTCGTGTCCTGGCAGGTGACCTCAAGCCGTCCACGGACAGCGAGACCCACCGGCTGCTCTACCTGACGCACGACGAGATCGGCGGGGTCGCGCACACCCACTCGACGTACGCCGTCTCCTTCGCCCAGGCCGGCCGCTCGATTCCCATGTTGGGGACGACGCATGCCGACACCTTCAACGGCTGTGTGCCGGTCACCCGGCACCTGCGGCGCGAGGAGTGCGCGAGCGACTACGAGCTCAACACCGGCCGCGTGATGATGGAGGTCATGTCCGATTCCGTTCTCGACGTGCCCGGGGCTCTCGTCGCCGGGCACGGCCCCTTCACCTGGGGAGCTTCTGCTGCCAAGGCGGTCGAGCACTCGGTGATCCTCGAGGCCGTCGCCAA
>JBDSPC010000108.1:0-13752 GCA_039914485.1 Nocardioides sp. | reverse complement strand
AAGGCAGCGTTCAAGACCTGGCTGAATGAGCGCCCGCAGGCCTGGTGCGATCAGGTCGAGGTCGTTGCGATGGACGGCTTCACCGGCTTCAAGACCGCCACGACCGAGGAGCTGCCCGACGCGGTCGCGGTGATGGATCCGTTCCACGTCGTCCGCCTCGCGGGCGATGCCCTCGACCGGTGTCGGCGCCGGGTCCAGCAGCACCTGCACGGCCACCGGGGCCGTAAGGACGACCCGCTCTACACCTCCCGCCGGACCCTGCACACTGGACGTGAGCTGCTCACCGAGAAGCAGAGAACCCGGCTCGAGAGGCTCTTCGCCACCGACGCCCACGTCGAGGTCGAGGTCACCTGGTGGATCTACCAGCGGATGATCACTGCCTACCGGCACCCCGACCGCAGCCGTGGCCGCGAGCTCATGGTCGAGCTGATCGAGTCGCTCAGTCACGGCGTCCCGGCCGTGTTGAGTGAGCTCGTCACGCTAGGGCGGACGTTGAAGAAGCGCGTCGCTGACGTGCTGGCCTACTTCGACCGCCCCGGCACCAGCAACGGACCTACCGAGGCCATCAACGGCAGGCTCGAGCACCTCCGAGGTTCCGCCCTGGGATTCCGCAACCTGACCAACTACATCGCCAGGAGCCTGCTGGAGAGCGGAGGCTTCAGACCTCAACTACACCGTGGATTGTGAAGAGCCCCCAATCTGGACACAAAATGGACACCGGTCGAATTCGACTGTTGCTAGGCCAGCCGCATATCCGCAGCCGTGACGCAGTCCCATGCCCAGTGAGCGTCCCAGAGGCGGATCCGCTTCCGGTGAGGTGGGTGACGCACCAATCGCGGCGTGAGCGGGCGGTTGCCATGCCAAGGTGAAACCATGACGCACTTGGACGTTGAGTACGAAAGTGGCAGTGCTGGAGCCGAGGCAGCCGCAGTCGCGAAGTTCTCCGACGACAGGTGGGAACTCAATGTGAGGGCGCCCGCCTCGGAGTTCTTGACCCTTCGCGACATTCGTACGTTTGCCTGGGACAGGCGCAATGTGGCGAGGGTTGGATCGTGCGCGGGCGCAAGCGTCTTTTGGTGCTCGGACGGTCAGACCGCGACGATCATGGTCGGCCAGGACGACGAGAGCTGGGACGTGGCCGTCTTGGTGCCGGTCGAGGTCGTTGATGACCTAGTCCGCCAGATGGAGCGACGCAGTCTGTAGCGAGGTGATCGATCATCGGCTGCCATAGAAAGACGTTCAACAAGTCGAACCCTGGCCGGTCGCCTTGGCCGTGGAGATGGCTATGGAAGTCGACGTCCCGCTGAGGTGTCGGATGCGGGACAGCCGCTCCGATAGCGGATCCTTAGTTGAGACCTGTACCAGTCCCTCCACGATGACTGCGTCGTCGGCGATGCGAGTAGTCAGATGGGGCTGGACCAGACCAGTCGGAAAGGATGGTGATCACGCTCAGGGCTATCGGTTGCCCGGGCGATGCCGTTGTCTTCGTCCGTTGTCACATCGATGCACGGGGGATTCATGGGTTCGTTCGGGACGTTTTCGCGCGCTGTTAGCCGCTTCGGGATGGGCTTGCTTGCCGGGGCGCTGATCTTCTCGGGGCAGTCCCTGGCGCAGGCCGCTGAGGCAGCCGACCCGGGCCCGGTGCTCGGCGGTCAGCTGTTCTCGACCGGGACTGCCGTGACTGTGGAGGTGCTCCCGGCGTCGGCGGGCCTCACCTCGACGTTGTTCCTCCTGGACCCGGCGGAGGTCCGGATCGCCACGAACCGCGACGTGGGCACGACAGTGACCGTAGGGCCGTACGGCTCAGGAACCGAGCTGGTCTTCGGGATCAGGGCTGGCGGCCAGGAGTTCCGCCTCGGTCCGGGTGCTCGCAACCCGGATGGAATCCCGCACGCGGTGGTCGACTTCGGCGCCGACGGTTGTGCCGTGGTGGGCTTCGAGGACCTCTTCGGCGGAGGAGACCGCGACTACGACGACAACAAGTTCAAGTTTTGCGGCGGCATCGCCGCCGAGGTCCCGGTGGAGCCGGAAGTTCCGCCCACGCCCGACCCGGTCGCCCCGCCGGTCGCTGACGCAGGTCCCGACCAGACGGTGGACGAGGGCTCCACCGTCACCCTCAACGGCTCGGCCTCCAAGGCGAGCACGAAGCCGGCGCTCCAGGCCTCCGAGCAGCAAGGCACGCTGCCGGGCGGGACCTCGATCGGAGCCACGCTTCAGGGCCTCGACGGTGACGCCGCCGACTTGCGGGTGAAGGGCTCGGTCTCGATCGGCCAGGGGCCTGCTGCGCAGAACACCTCCATCGCTTACGTCATCGACGTCTCGGGCAGTGCCGGGTTTGCGGGCGGGCCGTGTGGGGACGTGAACGGCGATCGCCGCTCCAACACCATCTTGGACTGCGAGCTGGCGGCAGCGCTGAAGCTCCAGGAGGAGGTGCAGGCTGCGGGCACGGTCGACAAGGTCGCCGTGATCACCTTCAGCTCGGGTGCGACCGCCGTCGACCTCGACCCCACGTCGGCCACGGCGACCCTGGTGTCGCCGTCGGCGGACAAGGACGCCAACGGCGTAAACGACGTCGTCCAGGCCATCAAGCGGGTCGGTGGCTCTGGTGGCACCAACTTCCTTCCGCCGGTGAAGGCGAGCTGCCAACTGCTGGCGACGACCGGGTCGCCCAACCTGGTCACGGCCTTCATGTCCGACGGCCAGGGCTCAGGCTCCCTCAAGACCCTTCTGCCGTGCAGCCCTGCGGTGACCTTCCACGCGTTCGCCGTTGGTAGCGGCAGCAGCTGCAACAGCGGGTCCGCGGTGGGCAGCCGGCTCATCGACATGGCCACCCTCAGCGGGGGCACCTGCACGGACGTCCCGACGGTCTCAGATCTTCCCGACATCCTTCCGCAGGTCGTGGGCAGCAAGCTGACGAAGGTCACCTACACCGTCGACGGCGGCACGCCCGTCGACCTGAGCGCCCAGCTCGAGCTGCCCAAGGACGGTCCGGTCGACGTCGACATCGCCTTCGATCTGCCCGCCGGGCTTTCCGGGGGCAGCCACCGCATCTGCCTCACCGTCACCGGTGTGGATTCGGGGGGTACGTCGTCGGAGACGACCTGCTCCGACCTGGTGACCGTCACCGGCGAGGTCTCCTACTGGTGGCGCCCCGGATCCCACCAGGGCCCGCCGGTCTTCCTGTCCTCGCGCACCGCGGCCCACCCGACCTTCCTGGCACCCGACGACGGGCGCTATGTCTTCGAGCTGACCGTCACCGACGGCACCGGCGGCACCGCCACAGACGAGGTCGTCGTCGAGGTCCGAAACCTGCTGCCGAGCCTCGAGCTGACCCACGGCGACTCCTTCGCCGGCGGCGTCACCCAGGTCAACGCGACCCTCACCGACGCGGGCTGGCTCGACTCCCACAGCGCGGTCGTCGACTGGGGCGACGGCACGACCACCCCGGTCGAGGTCACGACCGCCGGTGCCGGGTGGGGCACGTTCTTCGGTTCCCACGTCTATCGCCGGGCCGGCAGCTTCGACGTCGTCGTGACGCTGACCGACGACGACGGGGGCGTCGCGATCCAACGACTCGACCACCTTGAGGTGACCGAGCCCGCTGCCGTGTGGGCCAACTCGACCGCCAGCCGTTCGCTCGACTGGGCCGGCGGGTCCGGTGAGATCCAGGGTCGCGTGCACACCAACGGCGAGCTCCGCTTCGTCGGCGCCTCCAAGACCATCAGGGGCGCTTCGACGTACGCCGGCTCGATCTCCGCGGACACCACGCGCAACAGCTTCACGCCGCTGCCGGTCCAGTCCGGGGTCCTCGACTTCCCGATCAACCCGCAGGTCGCGGACTTCCGTCCCGGTGGTCCGGTCGCGGCCGAGGTGGGCTCGGCCTACCACGACATGTCGGCTCTGTGCTCCAGCGGGAGCTGGCACGACGTGCAGTCCACGCTGGCCTCAGGTGTCTACTACGCCAACTGCGACATCCAGCTCAACGGCTCCCAGATCGGCGGCCGGGTCACCCTGGTCAGCGAGGGACACATCAAGATCGCCGGCTCGCGGCCAGCGTTCGAGCCCTACCGCGACGGCCTGCTCATGCTCGCCGGCGCCACCGGGACCAAGGCGATCGACATCTCCACGTCATCCTCGAAGTTCCTCGGCGTGCTCTTCGCCGGCTCGGGCGAGATCAGCGTCTCCGGGGGGAGCAACCGCTTCTACTGCGGCATCCTCGGCAACACCGTCGCCATCACCGGCACCGACGTGACGGTGCGTGGCGCCGACTGCGGCCGCCCCGGTCAGACCGTCTCCGGCCCGGTCGTCGTGCCAGACCTCGCCGCCGACCTCACCGTCGACAGGGAGCGGGCGCTGCCCAATGACCTCTTGGGCTACGACGTGACCGTCACCAACCGCGGCACCACTCTGGTCGTCCCCTCTTTGATCGGCCTCGAGAACGTCGACACCGCCACCGCGCGGGTCGTCGGGCACGACTTCACCGTCGAGCGGCAGGTCGCGACCACCGGGGCCTGGGTCCCGGTCGCGAGCCTGGGTGACCCGTCGATGACCGTGCACGTGCGCCCCAACCCCTTCGAGGGCGTCCAGTACGCCGCAGACGGAGCCATCGTCGGCACCACCGTCGCGCCCGGTGGCTGGGCCACCTGGGGCGTGCAGGCCGAGCTGACCCTGACCCCGGCACAGATCACCGAGCTCCTCGACCAGAGCCGCACCACAGGTGTGCGGACCCGGGTCGACTTCACCCTGGACCCCTCGACGGTCCAAGCGCGTCGGCTCTACACGTACGGCACCGACTTCGCCGCCGAGCTACGCGTCCTCGGCGCCGACGCCACCGATGTCGCCGTCACCTCGATCCTCCCGGACGGTGACGCAGAAGTCATCCAGATCACCGACCCCGACTCGCGGATCGGGCCCGGCGAATCAGTCACCCGGCACCGTGAGTGGACCGTCGGTGTCCCCGCACCCCGAGCCGCGACCGAGACCGACGCCGGCTACCTCAGCCGCCTCCTGTCCCTCGACGGCACCCAGCTCAACGGCGCGGCCTACGCCCAGGCCACCGGCGGAGTCGGCCGACTGGTCGCACCGCTGCAGCGGGTCACCACGACGCGCGAGCTCCCCGTCGTCGCCATCTCCGCGGTGGGGTCGACGGCGATCCCCGCCGGCAGCAGCGCCGACTACGACCTCAAACTGGCCAACCTCGGTTCGGCCGATGCCTCCGCCGTCGACGTGGCGGCCACCGCCGACACCGCCTCGCTGACCGTCACGGGCGCGCCCGCTGGTCTCGCCGCCGGCGAGCTCGCGACCGCCCGGACGTCGTATGCCGCACCAGCAGCCAGCTCCGGCAGCGTCGTGCTCCGCGGCACCGCTGCCTGGAACGACGCGCGAGGCAACACCTACGGACTCTCCGGGTCCGACCTCGCCATCGAGCGCCAGCTCCCAGCGACCGTCTCCGCGAGCCTGGTCGACGCGCTCGTGGGCGACGTCGCCGGTGACGGTGCGGTCTCACCCGGCGACACCGTTCGCTACACCCTCACCGTCGCCAACCGCGGCGGCCTGGCCCTGACCGGTGTCACCGGCCGCGTGCCCGTCCCCGCCAACGCGACCCTGATCCCCGGTTCGGGGACCACCCCGGACGGCGGGACCGTCAGCCTCGCCAGTGGCGAGGCCACCTTCACCCTGCCCAACATCGCCGGCTCAACCACACGTCGCGTCGTGTTCGACGTGCTCGTCGCCCAGCCGTTCCCGGCCGGTACGGCCCGGATCGAGGCGCAGGGCTCCGTCTCGGCGACGGGACTCGGCACGGTCCAGACCGACGACCCGGCGCTGCCAGGCACCATGGACCCGACCCGGACCACGGTCACCCGGCCCACACCGGCGCTGATCGCCTCGCTCTCCGGCCGCCTCGTCATCGACGCCGACGGCTCGGGCGGAGTCTCCGCGGGTGACACACTCGCCTACGACCTGTCGATCTCCTCGGTCGGCACCCAGCAGGTCACCGGCATCGACGTGGACATCCCCGCCCCGGCCGGCACCACCGTGGTCGCGGACTCCGTACGGACGAGCCAGGGCACCGTCACCGGCGGTCCCGGGGTCGGGATCGACCTCGGGACGCTGGCACCGTTCCAGCAGGCCGATGTCAGCTTCCGGCTCAGGCTCGGGTCCCCGCTGCCCGCAGGCACGACCTCGATCCGTGCCCAGGGCACCCTCACCAGCGACCAGCTCGACCCAATCACCACCGACGACCCGCAGACCGTCACGGTCGGTGACGCCACCGACATCCCGATCGGCAGCGACGGCGGCAACCCGGAGCTCCCGGCCGCCACCGTCGGAGACCTGTCCCCAGCCGACGGGGCGCGGATCGCGACGCTCACAGATGTCGCGGCGACCCTCACGGCGCCCGCGTCCGCTGCGATCGCCACCTGGCGGATCGAGCTGACGTCCGCCACCGGCGGGCAGCCGCAGGTGCTGGCCTCCGGCACGGGCTCCGGTCCGACCGCCAACGTGTCGGCCCAGATCGACCCCACACTGCTCGAGAACGGCCTGTATGTCGTCTCCATCATCTCGGTCACCTCTGATGGCGCCAAGACGGCCAGCACGAGCAGTGTGATCGTCGACGGCGGCTTCAAACCTGGCCGGTTGACGACGAGCTTCCTGGATCATCAGGTCGGTCTCGGCGGCCTGCCGCTGCAGGTGATCCGTTCCTACGACTCCTTCGACTCCGCCTCCGGTGACTTCGGCGTCGGGTGGAAGGCCGACGTGGCGGACTTCCGTATCGGTCGGGCCAAACCACTGGGTCAAGGCGGCTGGAGTGGTCGCTCCACGTCGTGCGGGCTGGTCTTCTGCAACCTCGAGTACGTCTCCTCGACGCCTCACATGGTCAGCGTGGTCTGGCCGGACGGTCACCAGGAGGTCTTCGACCTCAAGGGCGTCGACGGCAGCACGTTCTTCAGCGGTCTCGCGCGGGCGAAGTTCTTCCCCAGGTCGGGCACCGACACGACCTCGACCCTGGAGGTCGTCGGCGACGACGCGGTGTTCTTCTCCGGCGGAGACCTGAGGTCCGGCATGTTCGGCTCGGCCGGAGTCTTCGACCCGACCGTGTTCAAGCTGACCGACCGCAACGGGGTCGAGTACGTCATCGACCGCACCACCGGTCTCCAGACCGTCAAGGACCGCGCCGGCAACACGCTGACCTTCACCCGCGACGGTGTGAAGTCCAGCCTCGGCAAGGACATCGCCTACACCCGCGACACCGAGGACCGGATCACCAGGATCGTCTCGCCGGCGGGCACCACCTCCTACGGCTACGCCAACGGCGACCTGGTGACCTCGATCGACCTGGCCGGGGTGGTGACGCGCTACGAGTACGACGGCGCCCACAACCTGACCAACGTCATCGGGTCCGGCGGAGTCTCGCTGGGCCGCAGCGTGTACGACGCCGCCGGACGACTCATCGCCTGGATCGACGGCGAGGGCAACCGCACGGAGATCTCCACCGACCTGGCCGCGAACCAGGAGCGGGTCACCGACCCGACCGGCAAACTGACGACCGTCACCACGTTCAGCGACGACGGCGACAAGCTCCGCGAGGACCAGATCGCCGACGGCCAGACGCACTCGACCAAGTGGACCTACGACGCCCAGCACCGGATGCTCACCCAGACCGACCCGGTGGGCAATACGATCACGGTGACGCGTGACGACAATGGTCTGATCCGGTCGCGGACTGATGCGGCGGGGCGCACGTGGAAGATCGACTACAACGCGTCCTCTCAGCCAACGGCGTTCCACGGACCCGGTGGCGTGGGCGACTACGCCTGGACCTACGACGCCCGCGGCAACATGGTCTCGGCCGATCCGGCTGCGGGTCCGACGGTGTCGATGGCCTACGACGGGTCGAACCTAGCGTCCATTAAGCGCGGCGACGCCACGATGGCCACGTTCACCTACAAGGCCTCCGGCGACGGCGCCGGCCTGGTCGAGTCGATCACCGACGCCCACGGCAAGAAGGCGCAGGTCGCCTACGACTCCGCCGGGCGCGTGGTCTCCGAGGTCGACCCCAATGGGACCGTCTCCTACAAGTACGACGCCCACGGCAAGATCGTCGAGCGGGTCAACCCTGCGGGTGGGAAGCGGACCTGGTCCTACGGCGACCGCGGTCAGCTCCTGACGGCGACCGACGAGCTCGGCAAGGTGTCGCGCTACGGCTACGACGACGCGCTGCGCATGGTCTCCCGGACCGACCGCAACGGCGCGGTCACGACGTACGCCCACGACGCAGTAGGGCGGGTGTTGCGCCAGGTTTCCCCGGACAAGGTGATGAGCTTCGCCTACGACGGGCTGGGTCGGCAGGTCCAGGCGGTCAGCGGTGACGTCACCAGCGACCTGGCCTACGACAAGGCCTCGCGCCTGGTCTCGCGGGTCACGACTGGTCCGGGTCTGCCGCGGATGGAGTTCACGTACACGCACTGCGAGTGTGGTGCGGTGGAGTCGGTGACCGGTCCGGGCGGGACGACGACGTACGACTTCGACCACGCATCCGGTCAACTGGCCAACGTCATTGCACCCGATGGCGGGTCGTTCGGCTTCACCTGGGACTCGGCGGGGCGGTTGTCGAAGATGACACGACCCAACCAGGTCAGTGACGTGCTGGCGTGGAACGACCAGGGGCACCTGGCGTCGCGGACGCAGGTCGGCGCTGACGGGTCGCAGGTGTCTGGGGTCGGCTATGGCTACGACGCGGGTGGTCGGCGTACGTCGGTGACCGATGACGCGGGTGTTCACTCGTTCTCCTACGACACTGCCGGCAACCTCACGGGCGCTGACCACCCGGCGGACTTCGCGGTGGCGGACGAGGTGTTCTCCTACGACAAGCTCGGCAACCGGGTCTCCGATGCCGACAACCCGGCGGGGTCGCTGGTCTATGACGCAGCGAACCGGTTGGTCAAGGACGCGAAGCACGACTACACCCACGACGCCGAGGGCAACCTGACGTCGGCGAAGGTCCGCGCCACCGGCGCTGTCACCCGGTTCGCCTGGGACGCCGATCACCGGATGGTGAAGCTGACGAAGCCCTCGGGTGCGACGGTGGGCTACCGCTACGACGCGTCCGGGAAGCGGGTCCAGGCGACCCGGTCCTCGGATGGGCAGGTGACGAGCTGGGGCTATGAGCGCGAGCACGTGGCCGCGGTGTGGCGCAACACGGGGGCGGGGCACCAACTGGTGCAGTCGTTCGTGACGTCACCGTCGGGTAATCCGCTTCAAGCCAGGGTCGATGGTGCGACAGTGTTCCCTGTGCTGGACGGGCTCGGAAGCGTCACGGGGACTCTCGACGGGTCCGGCAAGCTGGCGTCGTCGACGGCGTACTCCGTGTTCGGTCAACCCGCAAGCGCGGGTGCGGTCGGGGCAGGTGATACCTACGGCTACACCGGCCACGCCTGGGACGCCGACGCGGGCATGCACTACGCCCGCGCTCGTTGGTACGACTCCGGTGCGGGGCGGTTCGCCTCCGAAGACCCGGTCGATGCGTCGAACCTGTACTCGTACGTCCGGAACCAACCTGCGACCTACACCGACCCGACAGGAATGGTGACGGCTGCCGAATACGGGACGCTGTCGACCATCGCCCAGTTGGCCCTGGGGCCGTCGCTGATTGCGCTTGGGGAACTCGAGAACTGGGCATTCGATCAAGGACTGTCCAAGGACTTCATCTGTGGGCTCAACGGGGGCATCGCCGTGACTCTTCTCCTGTGGGGCAATGCTGAGTTCCTCATGGCGATGATGCTCTCGATCGGCGCCGGGCTGGCTCCTGTCATACTTTGGATGGTTCTGTGGGCCTACCTCGCAATTGCTGTCCTCGCCCTGTACGACACCGTTGAAGGCAAGGCCGGGTGCGGGGGGCCGCCGGTGTGATGCAGAAGGGGAGCGGATGAGGGTGCCCGAGGACCGGGAGCACGTCTACCAGTTCATGGCCATGCGGTTCTTGGCCATCACGTGCCTTCTTCTACTCCTGCCGTTGGCCCTGTGGAGTGCCGTCCTGGGTATGGCGGGGATGATGGTGGCGGTGGTCTGGATGGCCACCCTTGGGACTCGGACAGCGTCCGCTTGGGCACATGTTCGCGCGAGGGGGGCTTCGAAGGCGGAGGCGGCCACTGCGTCGGGAGCCATTCCGGCCTACGTGGTGATGGTGGTGGGTGTGGTCTCCGCTGTGGTGATCGGCGCGGCGGTGCGGCACTTTTCACCGGTCGGCGAGTGGCTGGGAGCACCAGGGGTCGCCAAGCCGGTGGTGGGGGCGCTGGTGCTCCTGCTGAGCGGAGTCCCTGGGATGTTCTGGGTGCTTGTGGTGAGCAGATCCGAGCGGGGTCAGCAGCTCGCCGGAACCGAGGAAGAGGTGCTTCAACAGCAACCCACAGCGCGCGACGGCGGCGTGCGGGTCAGAATCGCCTCGAGCGTCGCTGCCCTAGGCCTCGGAGCGGTCAACGTGGCGGTGCTGGTCAGCATCACGCCGTTGGACCAGTGCCTTGGCGGGGGGTTGGGGCAACGCGCTCTCGCGGGCACGGCCCTCTTCCTGGCGTTCGTCGCACCGACTGTTGCCGTTTGGTACGTGCGTCGAGCGAGGGTGGTGCACTAGCACCGAGGACCCGACAGCTGCGTGTGGATGCTGAGGAGCGGATCCCTTGCGAGTCTCCTCGACCAGCGAATGTGAGGGCCCGTACCCTCGCCGGGTGGTGACGATCGGCGGGACGGGCGTGATGCTGGTGGGTTCGCTGGCCACCCTCGCCGTCTTCGCTCTGATCCTGAAGAGTTGCGACGTGTGAATCCGGCGAAGTTGCTGACGACGATGCACATTCTCGGCCTGGCTGGGACGTCGACGCGGCGATGCGCGACGCCCGTGCGCGTTGGTATGACGGCGGGTCCGGCGGTTCGCCTCGGAAGTCCCGGTGGATGCGCCGAACCTGTACCCCTACGTTGGCAACCAGCCGCTCACTTCATTGGTCCCAAAGGGCTCGAAGCCCTGTTGTCAGGGGGGCCTCACACACCAGGGGACGAAGAACAACTTCGACGGGGCAGCAGTGCCGCGATACGCATACTTTGACGAGCTCGTCGGATCGGGCGCTTTTCGCCAATTTTCCCTGCCGCGTAGCCGTCAATCTTTCCTGCATCTCGACAGCTGTTGTCGAGATGCAGCGAACTTTGAAAATTCCTACGACTTGTTTAACAAGTGGCGTTACGTCAACCGCGGACGCGCATTCGCGCAGGTCACGGAGCCGCTTCCGTTCGTGGTCGCACGGCGTGACATTGACGAGGAGTCCGTCTCTGATCGCGAACCGAGCCCAGCCGCGAGCACGTCTGCGTGACACTCCAGGCGCTCGGGCCACCTCTTCGATGCTCGCGGGCAAGAGTCCCGCAATCCTCAATCGGAACTGTGGAGCGGCGCGATGCGCGAGTGGCGGGTCACGTGTCGATGCGCGACTTGGATGCCCTCCCAGCCGCTGACCCTGTGCTGGCCATCTTGGCTTGGGTCACCAAGTCCAGAGCCGTCTTCAGCGCCGCGACTCGGTTGATCATGAGGGTTCGCCGCGAAGGACTGAGTGCGCTGCCGCGAACCACGGCTTCACACTTTCGAAGGAGCGAGGCGAGTTCCACCTCGGCACGCTCGAGATCAGTTATGTCCACGCGCTCATTATCCGCTGCGGCCGTGCCGGTCACACCTGCGCCCGCGGCCCGACGGCGCAAAGTTCCGGCCTCGTATTCGCTGCCGGTCGCGTACTGGCACGTTCCGCGTGCCGATCGGTAACCGGGACGCGCGCCAACCGAAATCGACCGTTGGCGGTTGGGTGCAACGGCGAGCACCCTTCTCCGCATATCGGCGGCCGGATCTACATGCTTCGTCCGACATCGGGGCCTGTAGGCCTGATCCGGCGATCCGTCGGCACGCTAAGCCTGGCGCGGTGATTGGCAGCTGTCCGATCGACCTCGACCTGAAGGGCTTGGGCGCGGGCTGACTCGATGAGCTGCACGGCCCGTCCGATCGGGAGGGATTCGATGCGGGTGAGATCGGCGCGCGCCGCGTCGGCGTACTGCCGCCATCGTTGTGCACGAGCTCGGGCACCGTGGACACCGCTGACTGTTCGGACGTAGTAGGCGTCTCGTCGACCGTAGATCCGTTGGGTGAGATCTTCGGTCTCGGCTCGGTGTCGCCACCGGGTCTGCTTGAGCGCTTCATCGGCGCGCGCGACATCCGTGTTTGCACTGGCCACGACGGGCTGAGCTTCGGCGCGTTGATGCGCAACGCGAGCGGCCCACGCTTCGAGCCCGTCGCGAGTCGTGGCGGCCCACCTTCCGGTGGCCGGCGCACTGCCCCACCCGTTCAGAACGGTGGCTCGAGCATCGTGGGTCCCTACTTGCGCGGTGTCGAGCCGCCGCTGCGCGGCCCTTCTGCCCAGTCGCCCGGTCGAGCGGTTTGCTTCCCACGCGGCGTCTTGTCGGATCTGTGCATCGAGGTAGGCCTGTCCGTCGACGATGGCTTGGGCTCGTAGTGGTTGCACGGCGTCGTCGAGGACCGCCGCCGAGTGGGCCTCGGCTGTGGCAAGGGCGGCTCGGCCGGATTCTTCCTTGCGTTCGTGGATCTTCGCTTGGCTGACCAGCAGCCCGGCGGCGTGCTCCCACCGCACCGTTTCCCGGTCTGCCTTGGCGATGGCCTCGACCAGCCGTGCTCGTTCGTCGTTGACCATTTTGACCGGTCCCTCAGCCACCAACCCTGCGACGGCCACCTGGACTCCCGAGGTTGCTGCCTGAAGGCCGCGGTCGGCGCGGTCAAGCTGGAGCGCGTCGATGAAGTGCTCCCGTGCCTCGTCGAGCGTGTCGGCGACGATGTGCAACACGTTCGCGTCGCGGCCGCGGGTCATGCCGACGTACACCCCAGATGCATCCAGCGCCTCCGACAGCAGGGTGTGCGCGCTGGTGGTGGTGACGCCTTGGACGCCGTACGCGGTCGCGGCGTAGGCGAGGTGGGCGTGGTCGGCCACGTATGAGCTGGGTAGAGCGACCGACCGTGGGTGCCTGCGCAGGCTGGCTGCGTCGACCGCCCACACGGTGCCGTCGTCGCCGATGCTCTGGACTGTCCAGGTCTGCCGGTTGGCGACTCCCAGGGTGCTGTCGTTCTTGCGCGTAGTGATCACGTCGCCCGCGCCAATGGGCAGCTCGTCATTCCCGGACACGGTCGCCGTGTCATCGACATCGCCTCGTGCGACGCGCTGGGTGCGGATGCGGTCGTTGAGGGAGCGGGCCTCTTCGTTGGTCGCGACTGTTGCGGCGACCGTCCTCGTGGACTCGACCGCCGCCGTCGTCGCGGCGGCGATGGCCTCGTGCGCGTCGTCGGTATTCGTGTGCAGTCGGACATGTCCGCGCCCGTAGAGCCGGTCGAACAGGTGCGTCGGGTTGTCGCCGGCACGGAGCCGGAGGGTGAGGTCGGCGTAGATCGGGTCGGTGAACCGGTGGACCGAGTCCATGTCGAAGACGGTTCGTCCGCTTCCGGCGGCCAGCGCTGCGGCCATGTCGAGCACGCCACCGCGTCCCACGGCCGGAAGCTGTGCCCGGTCCCCCACCAGCGCGACCGTGGCAGCGGTGTCGCCTGCCAGGGTGAAGAGCGCGATCGCACTGTCCTGGTCGAGCATTCCGGCCTCGTCGACCACGATCCGCTCACCGCGCGCCAGTCGCGCCCACACGGGAGGCCCGCCGTAGGTCTTGCCGGTC
>JBDSPC010000063.1:0-3068 GCA_039914485.1 Nocardioides sp. | reverse complement strand
CGGTGCAGGCCGACATCCTCAAGGAGGACCAGGGCCAGAACACCGCCCTGTTCTCCACCGAGTTCTCGCTGCGGATGATGGGCGACATCCAGCAGTACTTCATCGACAACGAGGTCCAGAACTTCTATTCCGTGTCGATCTCGGGCTATCACATCGCCGAGGCCGGGGCGAACCCGATCAGCCAGCTCGCCTTCACACTCTCCAACGGCTTCACCTACGTCGAGTCCTACCTCGCCCGCGGCATGGACATCGACGACTTCGCGCCCAACCTGTCGTTCTTCTTCTCCAACGGCATGGACCCGGAGTACACCGTCATCGGTCGCGTGGCACGCCGCATCTGGGCGATCACGATGAAGGAGAAGTACGGCGCCAACGAGCGCTCGCAGAAGCTGAAGTACCACGTCCAGACGAGCGGTCGCTCCTTGCACGCGCAGGAGATGGACTTCAACGACATCCGGACCACGCTGCAGGCCCTGATCGCGATCTACGACAACGCCAACTCGTTGCACACCAACGCCTACGACGAGGCCGTCACGACGCCGACCGAGGAGTCCGTACGCCGCGCGCTGGCGATCCAGCTGATCATCAACCGCGAGTGGGGCCTCGCGATGAACGAGAACCCGCTCCAGGGCTCCTACATCATCGACGAGCTCACCGACCTGGTCGAGAAGGCGGTGCTGGCGGAGTTCGACAGCATCAACGAGCGCGGTGGCGTGCTCGGCGCCATGGAGACCGGCTACCAGCGCGGTCGCATCCAGGACGAGTCGATGCTCTACGAGCACCGCAAGCACGACGGTTCGCTGCCCATCGTCGGCGTCAACACCTTCGTGAAGCCCGACTCCGACGTCACTCCCCCGGAGGTCGAGCTCGCTCGCGCCACCGAGGCGGAGAAGGAGTCGCAGCTCTCCCGCGTGCGCGCCTTCCAGGCCTCGCACACGGATGATGCCGAGGCCGCGATCGCTCGCCTCAAGGAGGCAGCCGTCAACGGCGACAACGTCTTCGCCGTGCTGATGGACGCCGCCCGCATGTGCTCGCTGCAGCAGATCACAGAAGCGTTCTTCGAGGTGGGCGGGCAGTACCGCAGGAATGTCTGATCCAGAGCCAGTTCTCCGGGTGGTCAGCCTGGTGCCCTCCCTCACCGAGGCGATCGCCAGTGCCGACCGCTCGGCGCTGGTGGGTGTGACCGACTGGTGCACCCACCCGGCCGACCTCGACACGGTGCGCGTGCGCGGGACCAAGAATCCCGACACGAAGGCGATCATCGCCCTGCGTCCCGACGTGGTCATCACGAACAAGGAGGAGAACCGCGAGCTCGACGTCCGCCGCCTGCGCGAGGCTGGCGTCACCGTGTGGGTCAGCGTCATCGAGACCGTCCCGCAGGCGATCGACGCCATGGAGGAGCTCTTCGACGAGGTGCTGCGGTGGGACCGCCCTGCGTGGCTGGCCACCGCTCGGTCGCTGTGGTGCGGATCGCCCGCTGCTGAGCGAGCGCGCGTCGCCGTACCCATCTGGCGGGATCCGTGGATGGTCGTCGGCCGCGACACCTTCACCGGCGACCTGCTGGCCCGTGCCGGCCTGCCCCACGTCTTCGCGGGCCACACCGACCGCTACCCGTCGCTCGACGTGGCCGCCATCGACGGCGCCGGTGCCGACGTGGTCCTGCTCCCCGACGAGCCCTACGTCTTCACTTCGAACGACGGACCCGAGGCGTTCGTCCGTACGCCCACCGAGCTCGTCTCCGGACGGTTGATCACGTGGTACGGCCCGTCGCTCGTCGAGGCCCACGCATTCCTGCAGACGCTCCGCCCCGGGCACCGACCTCAGGCGTCGAGCGACTCCACGTCGACCTCGTAGGCCCCCTGGACGATGAACTCCTTGCGGGGCGCGACGTCGGACCCCATCAACAGCTCGAACACCTCGGCGGCGACCTCGGCATCGTCGACGGTGAGGCGGCGCAGCGTGCGCTGGCGCGGGTCCATCGTGGTCTCTGCCAGCTGGTCGGCATCCATCTCACCGAGGCCCTTGTAGCGCTGCGGGGGTTCCTTCCAGCGCATGTTCTTCTTCTTCAGCTCCGCCAGGCGGCGGTGCAGCTCGTCGTCGGAGTAGGTGTAGACGTACTTCTCCATCCCCTTCTTGGGGTTGGTCAGCTCGATCCGGTGCAGCGGGGGTACGGCGGTGTAGACCCGGCCGGCCAGGATCAGCTCGGGCATGTACTTGAAGAAGAGGGTCGCCAGCAGGCAGCGGATGTGCGAGCCGTCGGAGTCGGCGTCGGCCATGAAGATGATCCGGCCGTAGCGCGCCGACTCCAGGTCGAACGTCCGCCCGGAGCCGGCCCCGACGACCTGGATGATCGAGGCGCACTCGGTGTTCTTGAGCATGTCGCCCACCGAGGCCTTCTGCACGTTCAGGATCTTCCCGCGGATGGGGAGCAGCGCCTGGTATTCCGAGTCACGGGCGAACTTCGCCGTACCGAGCGCCGAGTCACCCTCGACGATGAACAGCTCGGTGCGCTCGTTGTCCGCCGATCGGCAGTCGGCGAGCTTGGCGGGCAGCGCGGAGGACTCCAGCGCGTTCTTCCGGCGCTGCGTCTCCTTGTGCTGCTTGGCCGCGATCCGGGTCTTGGAGGCGCCGACGACCTTCTCCATGACCAACTTGGCCTGCGCCTTCTCGGCGCGCTTGGTGGAGGTGAGAAAGTTCTTCAGCTCGGAGGCCACGACCTTGCGCACGACGTTGCGAGCCGCCGGCGTGCCGAGGATCTCCTTGGTCTGGCCCTCGAACTGGGGCTCGGCGAGCCGCACGGTGACGACGCCGGTCATGCCCTCGAGCACGTCGTCCTTGATCACGTTGTCGTCGTTGACCTTGAGCACCTTGGCCGAGCGCATGACGTCGTTGAAGGTGGAGGTGATCGCGGACTCGAAGCCACTGACGTGCGTCCCGCCCTTGGGCGTCGCGATCACGTTGACGAAGGACTTCACGTGGGTGTCGTAGGTGTTGGACCACCGCAGCGCCACGTCGACGGTGAGCTCGCGCTCGACCTCCTGCGGCGTCATGTGGCCCTGGTCGTCGAG
>JBDSPC010000029.1:0-12828 GCA_039914485.1 Nocardioides sp. | reverse complement strand
GCTGGGCGGCGATATCGTCGAGGAGGTCGTCGAGGCCGCGGCCCTCGGCCTTGGCCGCAGCGGCCATCTCGCAGACCATCAGCAGCGCCGAGACGCCGTCCTTGTCCTTGACGTGGTCGGGATCGACGCAGTAGCCCAGGGCTTCCTCGTAGCCGAACGCGAGACCCGGTGCGCGGCTGATCCACTTGAACCCGGTCAGTGTCTCCTCGTGCGGCTGGCCGGCTGCGGCCGCCATCTTGCCGAGGAGGCTGGAGGAGACGATGGAGTTGGCGTAGGTGCCCTCGCGGCCCAGGCCGAGCAGGTGGTGGCCGAGCAGGGCGCCCACCTCGTCTCCGCGGAGCATGCGCCAACCGTGCGGGCCGCCGGGCACGGCGACCGCACACCGGTCGGCGTCGGGATCGTTGGCGACCACGATGTCGGCGTTCTTCTCCGCCGCGAGCGCCATCGCGAGGTCCATCGCACCGGGCTCCTCCGGGTTGGGGAACGCCACGGTCGGGAACTCGGGATCGGGCTCCTCCTGCTGGGCGACGACGTGCGGGGCGCTGAAGCCGGCGGTCTCGAGCACCTGGATCACCGAGTCGCCGCCGACGCCGTGCAACGGCGTGTAGACGATCGTCAGGTCGCGGGGGCCGTCGCCGGCGAGGGAGGCCACGCGGTCGAGGTAGCGGTCGACGATCTCCTCAGGGACCGTGGTCCCGCCGTTGCCGCGTGGCACGTCGGCCATGGCGCCGACGGCCGCGATGCGGTCGGCGATCTCAGTGTCGGACGGCGGCACGATCTGACTGCCGTCGCCGAGGTAGACCTTGTAGCCGTTGTCCTGCGGCGGGTTGTGGCTGGCTGTGACCATCACCCCGGCCGCGCACCCGAGCTCGCGGATGGCGAAGGCCAGCAGCGGAGTGGGCAGCGGCCTCGGCATCACCAGTGCCTTGAGCCCGGCGCCGGTCATCACCTCGGCGGTGTCGCGCGCGAAGGCGTCACTGTTGTGGCGCGCGTCGAAGCCGATGACGACGCTGCCGCCCTTGTGACCGGTGTCCTTGAGGTACGCCGCCAGCCCGGCCGCGGCACGGGTCACCACGATGCGGTTCATCCTGTTCGACCCCGCGCCGAGTGCACCGCGCAGCCCCGCCGTACCGAACTCGAGGGTGCCCGCGAAGCGGTCGGCGAGATCCGCCACGGCGGCATCGTCCCCGCCCGCCTCGACGTCCGCGATCACACGCTCGAGCTCGGCCTTCGTCTGCGGGTCCGGGTCCTCGGCGGCCCAGGCGCGGGCGCGGGACAGCAGGTCTGCAGCGACATCGGCAGGGGCGGTGGTGTCGGTCATGCGCAGACGCTATCGCCTGCCCGACTAGCGTGGCCGGGTGCGCGCCTTCCGCTTCGAGTCGACCTGGGACCTGGCCGCGCCGCTGGCCGACGTGCAGGCGGTGCTCGTGGACCTCGAGCACTATCCGGACTGGTGGCCGCAGGTGCTGGCAGTCGCCAAGATCGACGACGAGACCGCCCGGGTGCTGTGTCGCTCGACGTTGCCGTACACACTCGATCTCGTGCTCGGCGCCGTGCACCGCGAACCCGCACTGCTGGAGACGACCATCTCCGGAGACCTCTCCGGTGAGGTGCGCTGGCGGCTGTCGGCGGTCCCGGGCGGCACCCGGCTCGACTACGACCAGGAGGTCGACGTCACCGGCCGGCTGACGCGACTCGCCGCCCGCCCGCTCGGTCCGGTGCTGCGGTGGAACCACGAGCGGATGATGCGTGGTTGCCGCGACGGCCTGGCGCTTCGCCTCTCGGGCTAGGTTGACCGGATGCCTTCAGCGAGCACACGTTCTGATGTCATCATCGAGGTGGTCCGGGAGGCCTTCGCACCACTGATGCGCGCCGACCCCGTCGCCTTCCGGGCGAAGTACCGCAAGATGGCGCTCGACCCGCACGCCTTCTACCGGGGCTCGGCCTGCCTGTTCTACAACGACGTCACCGCCGAGGAGAACGACTGGGCGCGGCACGGGGCGGAGCGGATCTGGATCCATGGCGACCTGCACGTCGAGAACTTCGGCACCTACCTCAACTCCGACGGCCGGCTCGTCTTCGACATCAACGACTTCGACGAGGCCTACCTCGGCCGGTTCGTCTGGGACCTCCAGCGGTTCGCCGCGAGCCTGGCCCTCGTCGGCTGGCAGAAGGCGCTGCCCGAGGATGCCGTCCGCAAGCTCATCGGGCGCTTCGTCCGGTCCTACCTGGCACAGGTCAACCACTACGCCGGGACGGCGGGCGACGACGACTTCGCGCTCACCCTCGACAACGCGGCGGGTCCGGTGCTGGTGGCGCTGGAGAGCGCCCGCGCGCTGCGGCGCGCTGACCTGCTGGACGAGATGACCGTGCTGACAAAGGGCGTGCGGCGGTTCGTCGAGGACGGCACCGCCCGACGGCTCGGGCGCGACGAGCGCGCGCAGGTGGTGGCGGCGTTCCGCGACTACCTCGAGACGATCCCGCGCTCGAAGCGCTTCGATCGCGAGCTGTTCTACGAGCTGCGCGACGTCGTCGGGAAGTCGGGCTTCGGCATCGGCAGCGCCGGCCTGCCGGCCTACAACGTGCTGGTCGAGGGCTACAGCCAGGCGCTCGACAACGACGTGGTGCTCTCCATGAAGCAGGCCAACATCCCGGCGGTGTCACGGTTCGTGGACGCGGCCGAGGTGGACGCCTACTTCGAGCACGAGGGGCACCGGACCTCGGTCAGCCAGCGGGCGCTGCAGGTGCACACGGATCCACTCCTCGGTCACACCCGGATCGGCGGTGTGGGCTATGTGGTCACCGAGGTGTCGCCGTACGAAGTGGACCTGGACTGGTCGAACATCAACGAGCCGGCCGACATGCGCGAGGTGGTCGACCTGCTCGGCCGGGCGACCGCGAAGATCCACTGCGCGTCCGACGAGGACAGCGACCAGGACCTGGTCGACATCCAGGTCGAGGCCGCCATCGTCGAGTCACTGAAGGGTCGCCGCACCGAGTTCACGCAGTGGCTGTGCCAGTGGGGCATCGACTACGCGGTCCGCGTGCGCGAGGACCACGCGCTGTTCGTCGACGCCTTCCGCGAGGGCCGGATGGGGATCGCGGCGACGTAGGCCTCAGGCGTCGATGGACGACATGTCGCCGTACCGCGCACCGACGACCGCGTCGCGGGGCACGGCCGCGTCCAGCGCGGCCAGGTCGTCCGCGGTGAGCTCGACGTCGAGGGCGCCGACGTTCTCCTCGAGGTACTTCACTCGCTTGGTGCCCGGGATCGGCACCACGTCGTCACCCTGCGCGAGCACCCAGGCGAGGGCGAGCTGCCCCGGCGTGCAGCCCTTGTCCTCCGCGATCCGGCGGACCTTGTCGACGAGCACGAGGTTGGCCTCGAGGCCCTCGCCGTTGAGCCGCGGGAAGTAGGCACTGGTGCGCGAGTCGCCCGGCTCGAGCGTCCCCTGGGTGATGGTGCCGGTGAGGATGCCGCGACCCAGCGGCGAGTAGGGCACCAGGCCGATGCCGAGCTCGCGGATCGTCGGCAGGATCTCGTCCTCGAGGTCGCGGGTGAACAGGGAGTACTCCGTCTGGAGCGCCGTGATCTGGTGGGTGGCGTTGGCCCGGCGGATCGTGTCGGGCGCGGCCTCGGACAATCCGAGGTGGCGCACCTTCCCGGCGGCGACCAGCTCGCCCATCGCGCCGACGGTCTCCTCGATCGGGACGGACCGGTCGACGCGGTGCTGGTAGTAGAGGTCGATGTGGTCGACGCCGAGCCGCTGCAGCGAGGCGTCGCAGGCGGACCGGACGTAGTCCGGTGAGCCGTTGATGCCGACCCTGCTGCCGTCCGGGTTGCGCTCGTTGCCGAACTTCGTCGCGAGCTGCACCTCGTCCCTCCGGCCGGCGATGGCCTTCCCGACGAGCTGCTCGTTGGTGAAGGGGCCGTACATGTCGGCGGTGTCGAGGAAGGTGACGCCGAGGTCGAGGGCGCGGTGGATGGTGTCGATGCCCTGCTGCTCGTCGGTCGAGCCGTAGAACTCGCTCATCCCCATGCAGCCGAGGCCCAGCGTGGAGACGGTCAGGTCACGGAGGTGTCGCTGAGAAGTCATGGCCCCGAGTCAACGCCGGGCAGCTCCGGCATTCAAGAGCGGGCACACCACAGGCCGGCCCCAGGGAGGATCGGACCGGCCTGCGGAGTGTGTGGGCTGATCAGTGCGCGTCGGGCAGCACCCGGTCGTGGCGCAGCGACGACTTCGCGGTCTCCTTGGCGAAGTAGACGGCGACCAGCGTGATCACCGAGGCGACCGTCATGTAGATCGAGACCAGGTTGACGTTCGTGTCACCCAGCGTCGCGGCACCGAGCAGCGCGACCGCGATGATCGGCGCCAGCGCCCCGGCGAAGATCGACGCCAGCTGGTAGCCGACCGAGGCGCCGGTGTAGCGCACCGAAGTGCCGAACAGCTCGGAGAAGAAGGCCGCCTGCGGGGCGTACATCAGCGCGTGCAGGACCAGGCCGACGACGACCGCGAGGATGATCTTGGACTCGTCCTTGCTGGCGATCAGGTCGAAGAAGATCCACGACCACGCGGCCACCCCCACCGCACCGGCGAGGTAGAGCGGGCGGCGACCGACCCGGTCGGAGAGCGCACCGAAGAGCGGGATCGTGATGAAGTGCACGACCGCGCCGATCAGCAGTGCCTTGAGGATCATGCCCTTGTCGTCGGCGGTGCCGACGTAGGTCGTCAGGAACGTGATCGAGATGACGGTGAAGAGGTAGTAGGCGATGTTCTCGGCCATTCGCATGCCCATCGCGACGAAGACCTCGCGCGGGTAGAGCTTGATCACCTCGAGGATCGGGAGGTGCTTCTTGCCGCTCGCCTCGATCTCGGCGTGGGCCTCCTTGAAGACCGGCGACTCCTCGATCGACAGTCGCACCCACAGGCCGATGATCACGAGCACGGCGCTCAGCAGGAACGGGATGCGCCAGCCCCACGCGTTGAACGCGTCGTCGGACTGCACGGTGGCCAGGATCCACAGCACGCCGGTGGCGAACAGGTTGCCGAGCGCGACGCCGGCCTGCGGCCACGAGGACCAGAAGCCGCGCTGGTCGTCCGAGCCGTGCTCGGCGGCCATCAGCACTGCGCCGCCCCACTCGCCGCCCACGGCGAAGCCCTGCACGAGCCGGCAGACGAGCAGCAGGATCGGGGCACCGATGCCGATGGCGGCGTACGTCGGCAGCAGCCCGATCGCAAAGGTCGCGACCCCCATCATCAGCAGTGAGACGACCAGCATCTTCTTCC
This sequence comes from Nocardioides sp., assembly GCA_039914485.1. Classification (GTDB taxonomy): domain Bacteria; phylum Actinomycetota; class Actinomycetes; order Propionibacteriales; family Nocardioidaceae; genus Nocardioides. The sequence continues at coordinate 7,540 of JBDSPC010000029.1, read as the reverse complement.
GGCCGACCCGGTCGCCGAAGTGGCCGAAGACCACACCGCCGAGCGGGCGGGCGACGAAGCCGAGCGCGTAGGTACCGAACGCCAGCAGCGTCCCGGTGGCCTTCTCGCTCTCGGGGAAGAACAGCTGACCGAAGACCAGGGCGGCGGCGGAGCCGTACAGGAAGAAGTCGTACCACTCGACGGCCGTGCCGATGAGGGAGGCGAAGACGACCTTGACGATGTTCGCCCTGGGCGGCTCCGTCGCGTGGGCGGGGCTGCCGGGTGACTGGGTGGACGTGCTCATGGGTGGTGCCTTTCTCGGGTGGCTCGCGGAATCGGGGGGAGCTCAGGCGGCGGTCCAGCCGCCGTCCATCAGGTGGGAGGTGCCGGTGATCGACCGGGCGGCATCGGTGCACAGGAAGTTGACGACCTCGGCGACCTCGCCGGGCTCGACGAGTCGTTTGAGGGCGGAGCGTTCGAGCAGGACCTTCTGGACGACCTCGTCCTCGGGGATCCCGTGGGTGCGGGCCTGGTCCGCGATCTGGCCCTCGACGAGCGGCGTCCGCACGTAGCCGGGGCAGACGGTGTTGCTGGTGACACCGTGCTCGGCGGCCTCCAGCGCGATCACCTTGGACAGTCCCTCGAGTCCGTGCTTGGCGCTGACATAGGCGCTCTTGTACGCCGAAGCGCGATGTCCGTGCACGGAGGAGACGTGGACCAGCCGACCCCAGCCGCGGGCATACATGCCGGGCAGCAGGGCCCGGGCCAGCCGGAACGGCGCCGCCAGCATGACGGCGTGGATGGTGGTGAACATGGCCGGGTCGAAGTCCACGACCGGCGCAACGTGCTGGATGCCGGCGTTGTTGACGAGGATGTCGGCGTCGACGCCCTCCATCGCGGCGGAGACGGCGTCGCCGTCGCTCAGGTCGAGGGTCAGCGCCTTCCCGCGGACGAGGTCGGCCACCCGCTCGGCGCCGGCGGCATCGCGGTCGACCACGATGATGCTGGCGCCGGCCTCGGCGAGGCGGACGGCGACGGCGGTGCCGATGCCGCTCGCGCCGCCGGTGACGACGGCGGTGCGACCGTGCAGTGTGGTCTGGCTCTCAGGCATGGCCGCCACGCTAGGTGCAGCCTGTCACCGCCTGCCATGTGTTCGCGACCCATGGTTTGGGGCTGAATATGTGTTGACATCACAGTTTCTGCAAGCGGAGCAGGCGCATCGCCACCTGCACCTCGAGCGCACGAGCGGGCTCGCGCCACGACGGGCCGAGCAGCTCCCCGATCCGCGCGAGTCGCTGGCTGACCGTGTTGGCGTGCACGTGCACGGCCTCGGCGGTCGCCGCGATCGAGCCCGAGTGGTCGAACCACGCCTCGAGGGTGGGCAGCAGCGCCGTACCCCTCCTGGCGTCGTGGGCCAGCACCGGACCGAGGCTGGCCTCGATGTAGTGGGCGACCGCGTCGGGCGAGGCGTCGCCGAGCAGCAGGCTGGCCAGCCCGAGAGACGAGTCGTCGGCCACGTCGCCGGTGCGGCCCAGGGCACGCAGGGCGGTCGCGGCGCGCCGCGAGGAGTCGTACGCCGCAGGCAACCCGGCGACGTCGGTCGCCGCCACTCCGACGGTGGCCTGGTCGCCCAGCGCATCGCGCACGGCGCGGCCGAAGGCCAGTGCGTCGGCTGCGGGCGCCAGCACGAGCAGGTCGCCGTGGTGCTCGGCGGAGATGCCGCGGTGCTGCACGGCCAGGCGGGCGGCGGCACGGGAGGCGGAACCACGCTCGCCGTCGACGATCGCCGTGGCCAGCACCAGCTCGGCGTCGGGGTCGAAGGTGTGCCGTCGGGCGCGCTCGCGCAAGCGGTCGGCGTCCAGCTCGCGACCCTCGACCAGGTCGACCAGCAGCTGGGTGCCGAGCCGCTCGCTGGCCTCGGCGACGCTGCGGGCGAAGACCAGCACCAGCGCGGTGACGAGCGCGCCCCGCTCGAGGGTGCGCTGCTCGACCGCGTCGAGTGCGGTGGCGCGGCCGTGCAGGACGACGGTCGCCACGTGTTCCCCGGCCGCGACCGCGGCGGCCACCCACACGTGGTCGGCGCGGATCGCGTGCCCCGATCGGGCCGACTCGCGGGCGACCTCGACGATCCGCTCGGGATCCTCGACGTCGGTGCCGGCGAGCAGCTGGCCGCCCGGGTCCCAGGCCGCGACCTGCCCGCCGAGGACCTGCGCGAGCACGTCCGCCACCTCCGCGACCCCGCCGCCGGCGAGCAGCAGGTCGGTCATCCGCTCGTGGGCGTCCGCGGCCGTCTCCACCGACGTCGCGTGCGCGGAGATGGTCCGGTTCGCCTCGTCCAGGCGGGCGAAGAGGCGGGCGTTCTCCAGGGCGACCGACGCGTGGGCCGCGAAGGACATGAGCAGCGACACCTCCTCGGCCGGGAAGCGTCGGACGGTCCGGTGCACCGCGAGCAGGGCGCCGATCACGCGTCCCTCCACCAGCAGCGGCACCCCGAGGATGGCGCGGATGCGCTCGCCGGCCACCGCGTCATCGATGTAGTGGCGGTGCACGAACCGATCGTCCGCCTGGTAGTCCTCGGTGAAGTACGGCGCCCCGGTTTGCGCGACGAGGCCCAGCAGCCCGGTCCCCAGTGGCAGTCGCAGGGTCTTGAACTCGCGGGTCAGCGCGCCGTCGGTGACCTTCATGTAGGACGCGCCCTCGACCTCGTCGTTGAGCGACAGGTAGGTCATGTCGGCGCCGAGCAGCTGCCGGGCGCGACGCACGACTGCGGTCAGGATCTCGTCCAGGTCACGGATCGCGGTCAGGTCGTGCGCCGTCTCGTAGAGCGCCGACAGCTCGGCCTCACGGGCGCGGTGTCGCGCGATCAGGTCGCGCAGGCGGAGCGCGATGTCGTACTCACCCGCCCGCTCGGGATGCTGCTCGACGAGCTTGTCGAAGTCGGCCCGTGCGGCGCCGGTGTAGAGCAGGTCGAGGAAGGTCATCGGCGCAGGTCGAGCGCGGGACGGTAGAACTCCGCACCCGCGAACGGCCCGCCGACGTGCGCCGCCTCGGCGTCATCGACATCTCGTACGGCGACGCGGTCGGCGTACGCCTCGGCATCGTCCTGTGGCTCGTAGCCGAGCCGTCGGCCGGGCTCGAGGTCCCACCAGGCCCGGGTGTTGTCGCTGATGCCGTAGAGCACCGCGAACCCGGGCGACGGGGCGGTGAGGGCCGCGTCGACCATCCGCACGCAGTCGTCGGGGGAGAGCCAGGTGGACAGGGCGCGCGTCGTGCCGGGCTCGTCGAGGAACGACCCGATGCGACAGGCGATCGCGTCGATGGAGTGGCGGTCGACGTACAACCTCATCAAGGCCTCGGCGGCGACCTTGCCCACGCCGTAGAACGTGTCGGGGCGGGGGAGGGCCTGGTCAGTGAGGAGGCCGGGGACGACGCCATCGGTGAGCGAGGCGCGGGGCGTGCGGCCGACGGCGTGGTTGGAGCTGGCGTAGACGAAGCGGCCGACCCGGTGCGCGACGCAGGCGTCGAGCAGCGCGGCCGTGGTGATCACGTGCGAGGTCAGGGAGGCGGGAAGGTCGGCTTCGTCGGGGTGTCCCGCGAGGTGCACGACTGCGTCGAGGCGCTCCTCGCCGAACACCTCGTCGACGGCGTCGGCGTCGGCGCAGTCGATCGTGTGCCATGCGCCGGTGAAGCCATCGGGCTCGGGCACGAGGTCGAGGCCGACGACCTCATGGCCACGATCGCAGAGGCCGAGGGTGACGACGCGGCCGATGGACCCGGCCGCGCCGGTGACGAGGATGCGCATGAGCGCAGCCTAGGAGACCGGGTCAGATCCGCGGGACGATCTGGCCGAGCAGGTCGCCCATCCGGCTGGCCGCGGCCTTGCCGGCCTCGAGGACCTCCTCGTGGTTGAGCGGCTCGCCGCTGATGCCGGCCGCGAGGTTGGTGACGAGGCTGATGCCGAGCACCTCCATGCCGGCCTCGCGGGCGGCGATCGCCTCGAGGGTGGTGCTCATGCCGACGAGGTGGCCGCCGATGGCGCGGACCATGCCGATCTCGGCCGGGGTCTCGTAGTGCGGCCCGGGGAACTGGACGTAGACACCCTCGTCGAGCGTCGGGTCGATCTCCTTGCAGAGCGCGCGCAGGCGGGGGGAGTACAGGTCGGTGAGGTCGACGAAGTTGGCGCCCTCGATCGGGCTGGTCACCGTCAGGTTGATGTGGTCGGAGATCAACACCGGCTGGCCGGGCTGGAAGGTGTCCTTGAGGCCGCCGCAGCCGTTGGTGAGCACGATGGTCGAGCATCCCGCGGCGGCCGCGGTGCGCACGGGGTGCACGACGGCGGCGACGCCCTTGCCCTCGTAGAAGTGCGTGCGGCTCAGGAAGACCAGCACGTTCTTCTCGCCCACCTTGATGCTGCGGATCTTGCCGGAGTGGCCGACCACGCCGGCGGCGTGGAAGCCGGGCAGGTCAGTGGTGTTGATCTCCGCGGTGGCCACGCCGAGCGCGTCGACGGCGGGCAGCCAGCCGGAGCCGAGGACGAGGGCGACGTCGTGGCGCTCGACGCCGGTGAGCTGGGCGAGCGCGGCGGCCGCGTCCTGGGCAAGGGTCTTGTGATCGGTCACCCGCAGGATCCTAGTGCTGCCAGACCCGCCGTCGCCCGCCCTCGGGCGTCGAGACCTCGGCGGTCTGGTCCCACACCCGGCGCCACTGCGCGGTGGCCGGTCCGGAGGGGTCGGGGGTGCTGCCGGACGCCGCCCGACGCCGGGCCTCCCACCAGGTGCTCTGGTCCTCGTCGAGCAGCGCGGCGACCGCGTCGCGGATCCGGGGAGCGAAGTCGCGGGGCGACTCGTCGACGTCGGGATGCAGGGGTTCACCGAAGCGGACGGTGAGGCGACGGCGGCCCGGACTGGGCCAGCCCTGCCCGCGCGGCATGGCCGCGAATGTGCCACGGTGCGCGATCGGCACGACCGGGATGTCGTGGTGGGTGGCGAGGTAGGCCGCGCCGTACTGGAACTTCCCGACGTAGCCGTCTGGAGATCTAGTGCCCTCGGGGAAGATCACCAGGCTCCAGCCGTCGGCCAGCACCTCGCCGGGGGTCGTGGCCATGGTGCCGCCGCGGCGCTCGATCGGGAACGTGTTGAAGACGATCGAGGAGCCGACGGCACGCCACCAGGTGTCGAAGAAGTAGTCGGCTGCCGCTGCCACTGCTGTCCTGCGCCGCCACTCGGTCGGCAACGACAGCAGGATCAGCGGGGTGTCGAGGTGGCTCGCGTGGTTGGCCACGAAGATCACCGGGCCCTCGAGCTTGCTCAGCACGTCGAGGCCCTCCACGTGGGTGCGGACCTGCGAGCGGAACAACGGCTCCAGCGCGCCCTTCTGCGCGACCTCGCGAGCGACCCGGCCGGCCCGCGTCCGCGCCCAGTCCGTGTGGAAGACCGTGCTCTGCTTCGGCGGCACGAACGGCTCGGCCGAGCGGGGCACCTGGGAGCGACGGCCCCAGCGCCAGCCGTCCGCCATGCGGCGTACGTCGGAGACACCCTCCTTCGCCCACTTCTTCATCGGACGTCGGCGATCAGGTGCGGCGGGTTGTGCATGTAGGAGATCGACGGGTTGGTGCCGACCGTGCTCGATGCCATCTCCAGCGCGTCGTTCAGCGAGGAGGCCGCGCGGAAGCCGAGGCGGGAGGCGACCTTGCGGTCGGCGCCGACCCAGATGACGTCGGAGACGTGGTCCATCGCGTGCGCCGCCCAGTACCACATGTAGAAGGGGTGGACGCCGTGGTAGGCGTGCGAGGTGCGGTAGAGATGGATGTACCACGGGTCCTCGGCGAACTGCTTCTCGTACTTCTCCGCGATCACCGCCGGATCGGTCGACTCCGCGAGGATCTCCTCGTAGAAGTCGACGTAGCTCGGGTGGTGCAGCTGGTTGAAGCCCTCGTTGAGCGGGTGGTACAGGATCACGGCCCCACCGCGGCGTACGACCGGCTGCCCGCGGTAGGAGTTGAAGAAGTAGCCGAGCCCCATGCAGGTCGCGAGGATCGGGTTCATCGACGAGTTCACGTTGTAGGGCCCGAGGTAGGGCACGCCCATCACCAGCACGTCGGTCTGGCCCTGCACCTCCACGAGCTGCTGGCGGTGCACCATCTCGATGGTCTTGTCGTGCACGGCGCCGGTCTCGCCGGCGTTGATGCCGGTCAGGCCGTACGGCGAACGCAGGTCGTGGAAGAGCTTGTGCCGCAGCCTCTTGGGAGCCGCGCCGAGCCCGCGTCGCATCGCCAGCATCGAGGCCTGGTCGCGGATCGACCACTCCCACTCGCGCTTGAGCAGGAACTCGTAGGGCGTGCCGAAGACGTCGTTGTTGAGTGTGGTCTCGATCTGGAAGATGTCGAGGTGGTCCTTGAGCAGGGCCCCCATCCGCCAGGCGGAGTGGTGCAGGTGGCTCTTGGTGTGGTCCATGAAGGAGTGCGACGCGACCATGGTCTTCGGGTTGTGGTGGTGCCGCAGGCTCTTGTAGGACGCCAGCCCGATCGGCACCGACTTGTGCCCGCCGTCCATCGCGACGAGGTTGACGTTGACGTAGACCAGCAGGTCGGACTCGGCGGCCCGGCGGTTGATCTCGACGTCCTCGCCGCGGTCGGTCATGCCGATGTGCAGCAGGTTGTCGCGGTCCTCGGCGTCGTGGTTGTAGAGGTCGCCCTGCGGGAAGAACGACCGGAAGACGCGCTCGCCGACGATGTGCTTGAGCTCGGCCGGTGTCATCCGCCGGTGCAGTGCGTTGGCCGCGACGATCTTCACGTCGTCGACGCCGGCGGCGGCCGCCATCGTCAGCACGGCCTCGATGATCCGCTGCCGGATGTCGGGCGCCTTCATCGGCGGCAGCGGCAGGGAGATGTCGTCGAAGGCGATGGTCAGCCGCATCCCGGCGAACAACTTGGTCGGCAGCGGGTCGGCGTCGACGGGGTTGAGCAGCGCCTCGCGGATCGCGGTGTCGACGTCGTCGATCGCGGGCAGCGACTCGGGCGGGTAGATGACGCGGGTGCCGACCGGGAAGTCCTCCAGACGGAAGCCGAGGCCCTCGTGGACCACGAGCGGTGGCGTGCGGTCATCGACCTCGAGCACGAATCCGGGGCGGCTCATACTTACCCTTTCCTAGACGGGTCGAAGGCGACCTTGATGCTGCCGAGGCGACCGGCACCGTGCGCGTGGTCGAGTGCCTCGCGCCAGCGGTGCAGCGGATAGCTGGCCACGTTCTTGGCGAGCTGGCTGACGGCGTCACCGGCGACCAGCTCGGTGGCGATGTCGAAGGCGCTGCGTCCATTGGGCTCGGTGCGCGCGGACGAGTAGGACCCGATCACCTCGAGCTCGCGGAACCACGCGGCCGACAGGTCGGCGGCGGCCGGCATGCCGGACAGCACCACTCGTCCGCCGGCCCTGGTGGTGTTGAGCGCCGTCTCCAGCGAGCCCTTGCTGCCGACGGCGTCGATCGCGATGTCGACCCCGCCGAGGAGGTAGGGCGCGGAGAACTCCGGCGTCACCGCGAATGCTCCGGTCGTACGCCGCAGACG
>JBDSPC010000006.1:0-6022 GCA_039914485.1 Nocardioides sp. | reverse complement strand
GTCGCCGCCGTGCTGTTGGCCCTGATCTGGGCCTGCGGCGCCTTCGTCTCGGGTCGCCTGCACCTGGGCCGCATCTCTCGGCGCGAGGACCTGATCCGGCCCATCGTGGAGCCGATCGTGATCGGCCTGTCCCTCGTCGCGCTGTTCGTGCTGGGTTCGCTCGTCGTGCGCGAGATCCCTCCGCTCGCCGACTACGTCAGCTCGGTGCTGGAGTTCGCCGACCAGGGGTCGCTGCCTGCGCTGGCGCTGATCACGTTCTTCAACGGCATCGCCGAGGAGCTCTTCTTCCGCGGAGCGATGTACGCCGCGATCCCGCGGCACCCGGTGTTCTGGACGACGCTGGCCTACGTCGTGGCGACCCTCGCCACCGGCAACGTGATGCTGGCCTTCGCCGCGATCCTGCTGGGCGCGGTGTGTGGCCTGCAACGACGAGCCAGCGGTGGCGTGCTCGCCCCGATCCTGACCCACATCACGTGGTCGCTGTCGATGCTCTTCCTCCTCCCCCTACTTTTTGGCTGAGTCCTTCCGCTCGGCCAGCGCACGGCGCACGGCCTCTTCGTAGGTCAGTGGCTCGCCGGGCACGACGTCGCGGATCGAGGTGTCGGTGACGACGACCTCGGTCGACATCGAGTCGATGAGGTTGCGACCGGTGGTCGCGTCGACGTCGGTGACGAGCGCCAGCCAGTAGGACGACAGTCGTGGAGTCAGCACCGGGACGGGGACCACGGGGATCTTGCGGCCGTTGATCAGCTCGGCGGCGACCTCCATCATCTCGAGGTAGGTCAGCTGCTCGGTGCCTCCGATCTCGAAGACCCGGCCCATCGCCGCCTCCTTGCCCACCACGCCGGCGAGGTAGCGGGTGACGTCGTCGAGCGCGATCGGCTGGGTGCGGGTGTTGACCCACTTGGGCACGATCATCGCGGGGAGGTTCTTGACCAGCTGGCGGGTGATCTCCCACGAGATGCCGCCGTGGCCGACCACGATCGCGGCGCGGAGCACCGTGACCGGTACGCCGTCCTGCGCGAGCAGTCCCTCCACCTCGCGTCGGGAACGGAGGTGGGCGGACAGGTGGCCGTCGTCGGCGCCCAGGCCGCCCATGTAGACGATCTGGCGCACGCCGGCCTGCTGGGCCGCGGCGCTGAAGTTGCGGGCTGCGTCGGCATCCTTGCGCTCGAAGTCGGGGTCATCGAGGGAGTGCACGAGGTAGATCGCCACGTCGACGCCGTCGAGCGCCGTGCGGAGGGAGTTCGGGTCGCCGACGTCGGCACCGACGGGCGTGCCCGGTCCGTCGTACGACTCAGGACGGCGGGTCATGGCACGGACGTCGTGGCCGTCCTCGATCAGTGCGGGGACGAGACGCTTTCCGATGAAGCCGGTGGCGCCGGTGACGAGGACGGTGGTCATGCCTGTCAGCCTCCCACGGCGGCGGGCACGGACCCGGGCGGCTCAGCGGGCAGCCGCGCGCCGAGCGTCCAGCCGCGACATCGCGGGCGTCGCGGTGACCCCGTGCAGGAGCACCGACAGCACCACGGTGAAGGCCACCGTCGACCACAGCCACGGCTCGCCCGGCACGTCGTGGTGGCTGGTCGCGTAGGCGAGGTAGAAGAGCGAACCCACACCGCGCACGCCGAAGAACGCCACCGCCACTCGTTCGCCCCGGTCGAGCCCGCCGTCGAACCGTTCTGCTCGTGGGAAGGTGGAGAGTGCGGCGTACCCCGCCAACGGCCGCACCACCAGCACGAGAGCGAGGCCCAGCACCACGCCTCGCCAGTCGAGGTGCGACAGCAGCCCGCGGGTCATCGCCATCCCGAGCACCAGCAGGACGAGCAAGGTGATCAGGCGTTCGAGCCGCTCGACCAGCGCGTGCATGGCCCGCTGGTAGGAGTGCCGGCTCTCGGTCGCGCGCAGGCTCATGGCGCAGGCGAAGACGGCCAGGAACCCGTAGCCCCCGAGCAGCTCCGCCGCGCCGTACGTCGCCAGCAGCCCGGCCAGGGCCAGCAGCGGCTCGCCGTGGTCGGCCAGGCGGAGGCTGTCGCTACGGGCCCGGAAGGCCTGACGCCCCAGCAGCCAACCGGCCCCGAGGCCGACCAGAGTGCCGAGCACGATCTTGCCGGCGACGTACCAACCCAGCCAGGTGCCGGCATCGGTGAGCGCGAAGCCGCCCGCGAGCAGCAGCAGCGCGAGGTGGACGAAGGGGAACGCCAGCCCGTCGTTGAGGCCCGCTTCGGCGGTCAACGAGAAGCGGATGTCGTCGTCGCCCGCGGGCCGGTCATCGTCGGGTCGGTCGGCGTCGTCGATGTCCTCGGTGAGGGGCTCGCCGACCTGCACGTCGGAGGCGAGCACCGGGTCGGTCGGTGCCAGCACGGCACCGAGCAGCAGCGCGACGGCCGGCGCCAGGCCCGCGACCCACCACCCGAGCAGCGCGACGCCCAGGACGGTGGCGGGCATCGTGATCGCGAGCAGCCGCCAGACCGGGGACCAGGTGCGCCAGGACGCGCGCGAGCGCAGGTCGAGGGCGCGGTCGATCGCCAGGCCGACACCCATCAGCGAGACCAGGACGCAGAGCTCGGTGACGTGCAGGAGGACCGTCCGGTTGGCCTCCGGCTCCAGGCTCACCCCGTCGGGCAGCGGCAGCAGGCCGATCAGCATCCCCACGGCGACCAGAACCATCGGCGGCGACAGGGCGACGCGCCGGGTCACCTGCGGCAGCACGATGGCGAGCAGCAGTGCGAGCCCGAGGATGAGGTAGACAGCCGCGCCGGTCATCAGGTTCGCTGGACCGAACCCTTGCGCTCGTAGGAGTCGGAGCTCGCGTCCATCGCCTGCTCGTAGGCCGTGACCAGGCCAGCGATCGTCAGCGGCTTGAGCCGGTGCACGAGAGCGCGGAGGTCCTCGACGCCGCCGCCGGCGTCGCGGACGGCAGGCCAGACGTGGGTGCGGACGATCTCGGACAGCTCGTCGGCGACCTGCTGGCCGTGGCGCGCATAGACCTCGGCGCAGGCCTCGGCCGCGGAGGTGGGTACGCCGATGCCGACGAGTCCGTCGTGCACGTCGACGTCGTTCTCCCCGGTCACGGGGGCGAGCAGCGAGAGGTGCAGGGCGATGTCGGACGGCGTGGCATCGGCGGGGATGCGGTCGATGTAGCCCTTGATCGCGGACAGCGTGAAGCCGTGCTCCTGGAGTTCGCGGACGAGCTCGAGCCGAGCGACGTGATCGGCCGAGTAGTAGCCCGACCGGCCGCGGCGCACGGGCGGCGGCACCAGCCCCTTGGTCGTGTAGAACCGGATGTTGCGCACACTCATGGAGACGCGCTCGGTCAGCTCGTCGAGCGTGAGCAGATCAGGCATGCGGCGTACCTCCTCCAGAATGACTCGGGTCACACCTTGACCATTGTGACAGTAATGGTGTCACAATCGCTGCATGGCAGAAGCATTCATCTATGACCACATCCGCACGCCGCGTGGCCGGGGCAAGTCGTCCGGCTCCCTGCACGAGGTGAAGCCCGTCGACCTGGTCGTGGGCCTCCTCGACGAGATCAAGACGCGCAACCCCGGGCTCGACCCCGCCCGCATCGACGACGTCGTGCTCGGCGTGGTCTCCCCGATCGGCGACCAGGGTGGTGACATCGCCAAGACCGCAGCGCTGAAGGCGGGCTACCCCGACACCGTGGCCGGCGTGCAGCTCAACCGCTTCTGCGCCTCCGGGCTCGAGGCCGTCAACCAGGCCGCATCGCGCGTGCGCGGCGGCTTCGAGGACCTGATCCTCGCCGGTGGCGTCGAGGCGATGAGCCGCGTCGCGATGGGCAGCGACGGCGGCGCCTGGGCCATGGACCCGCGCACCGCGCTGGACACCCACTTCGTGCCGCAGGGCATCGGTGCCGACCTGATCGCCACGGTCGAGGGATGGAGCCGCGACGACGTCGACACCTACGCCGCGGAGTCGCAGGCGCGTGCCGCCAAGGCGCAGGCCAACGGCTTCTTCGACAACTCGGTGATCCCCGTCCGTGACCTCAACGGCCTCACCGTGCTGGAGCGAGACGAGTTCATCCGCCCCGGCACGACCGCCGAGTCGCTCGCCGGCCTGAAGCCGTCCTTCGCCTTCCACGGCGACCTCGGCTTCGACGACGTGGCGCTGCAGAAGTACCACTGGATCGAGAAGATCAACCACGTCCACCACGCCGGCAACAGCTCCGGCATCGTGGACGGCGCCGCGATCATGGCGATCGGGTCCGAGCAGGTCGGAAGCGACCTCGGCCTGACCCCGCGTGCCCGCGTCATCGCCACCGCCGTCAGTGGTGCCGACCCGACGATCATGCTGACCGGCCCGGCCCCGGCCGCCCGCAAGGCGCTCGCCAAGGCCGGCCTGTCCGTCGAGGACATCGACCTCTTCGAGATCAACGAGGCGTTCGCCGCCGTGGCCATGCGCTTCATGCGTGACATGGGCATCAACGACGAGATCACCAACGTCAACGGTGGCGCCATCGCGATGGGTCACCCGCTCGGTGCCACCGGCGCGATGATCCTCGGCACCCTGGTCGACGAGCTCGAGCGACGCGACCTGCGACGCGGCCTCGCCACGCTCTGCGTCGGCGGCGGTATGGGGATCGCGACGATCGTGGAGCTCGTCTGACCTTCCCTCCCTCTCCGCGCCGCCGCAACTGGCGGCGTACGACAATCGATCCGGGCTGTGGCATGTCGCTTGCCGCCAGTTCCGCGCCAGGACCCTTCAGGAGCACCGCATGACTGACACGAATACCGAAACCGCGATCCGCTACGAGCGAGACGGCGACGGCATCGTCGTCCTCACCCTCGACGACCCGACCGCCAGTGCCAACACCATGAACGAGCTCTACGGGCGCAGCATGGAAGAGGCTGTCGCCCGGCTCGAGCAGGAGAAGGACGAGATCACCGGTGTGGTGATCACGTCGGCGAAGAAGACCTTCTTCGCCGGCGGCAACCTCAAGGACCTGCTGTCCGTCGGGCCCGACGACGCGCAGGACGTCTTCGAGAAGAGCCAGGCCCTGAAGGCCCAGCTGCGTCGCCTGGAGAAGCTCGGCGTGCCGACGGTCGCGGCGATCAACGGTGCCGCCCTCGGCGGCGGGCTGGAGATCGCCCTGTCCTTCAACCACCGCATCGCGGTCGACGGTCGCTACGAGATCGGCCTGCCCGAGGTCACCCTCGGCCTGCTGCCCGGTGGCGGCGGCGTCGCCCGCGTCACCCGCCTCCTCGGCGTCTCCTCCGCCCTGATGGACGTCCTGCTCCAGGGCCAGCGCTACAAGCCCGCCGCTGCGCAGGCCAAGGGCCTGGTGCACGACCTGGTCGCGACCCAGGACGAGCTGCTCCCCGCCGCCAAGGCGTGGGTGCTGGCCAACAAGGACGACGAGAACGCCGCGATCCAGCCGTGGGACCGCAAGGGCTACAAGATGCCCGGCGGTACGCCGTCGCACCCCTCGCTCGCGCAGATGCTGCCCGCCTTCCCGGCCGGCCTGAAGAAGCAGCTCAAGGGTGCACAGTTCCCCGCCCCCGAGGCCATCATGTCCGCGTCGGTCGAGGGCGCCCAGGTCGACTTCGACACCGCGTGCCGCATCGAGTCGCGCTACTTCGCCAAGCTGGTCACCGGCCAGAACGCGAAGAACATGATCCAGGCGTTCTTCTTCGACCTGCAGCAGATCAACTCCGGCGCGCTGCGTCCCGACGGTGTGCCGGCCTTCAAGCCCACCAGGGTCGCCGTACTCGGCGCCGGAATGATGGGCGCGGGCATCGCCTACGTCTGTGCCCGCGCGGGCATGGAGGTCGTCCTCAAGGACGTGACGCTCGAGTCCGCCGAGCGCGGCAAGGCCTACTCCGCGAAGATCAACGAGAAGGCCGTCTCCCGCGGCAAGCTGACGCCGGAGTTGTCCGACGAGCTGCTCGCCCGGATCACCGCGACCGACAACGCCGCGGACACCAAGGGCTGCGACCTCGTCATCGAGGCCGTGTTCGAGGACCCGTCGCTGAAGGCCAAGGTCTTCGCCGAGATCGCG
>JBDSPC010000493.1:0-7676 GCA_039914485.1 Nocardioides sp. | reverse complement strand
CCGCGGCGATGAAGGACATCATCATCATGTTGAGCACGGACTTGGATCGCGACATGCCGCCGTAGAAGAGGGCCAGGGCAGGCACCGTCATCATCAGCACAAAAGCAGTCGCGATCAGCATGAACGCGTAGTAGCCGTCCACAGAACCTCCAGGGAGCGTTTCGGGAGGTGGCCCGCGTCGGCATGACGACGGTGTCGTGCAGCGGAACACCTGATGCCAGAACCTTGCTGGCGCGAGGTTTCACGGCTCGCCGCTTCGTGTTGCGTGCTCGCAACAGATTTCCCCGTGGTGTTACGTCCGTGTGAACGAGCGGCGAGGCAGGCTCCAGGATCCAGCCTCGATACACTCCCCGCATGACCGGAAGCAGCGCCGATCGCACGGCGCGCACCGGCGTCGTACTCGTCAATCACGACAGCGCCGAGGACACCGTCGGCTGCATCGCGTCCCTCGAGGCCTCGCACGACCTCGACATGGACGTCATCGTGGTGGACAACTCGGACTCCGCGGAGTCCCTGGCGACCCTGAGCGCCGTGGTGGGCGATCGGGCAGTGGTGCTCTCGAGCGGCGCCAACCTCGGGTATGCCGGCGGCTCCAACGTCGGGATCCGCCGCTGCCTGGAGCGCGGCAACGAGTTCGTCTGGCTGCTCAACCCCGACACCCGGATCGAGCCCGAGACGCTCCCGAGGTTGCTCACCCTGCTGGCCGACGTCCCCGACTGCGGCGTGGCCGGTCCCCGGCTCGTGCACCCGGCGGCGCCGGGCGTGCCGGAGACGGTGTGGTTCGACGGCGGCATCGTCGACGAGACGAAGGCCGGCGAGACCCGGCACCTGCACCAAGGGCGCGAGGTGGCCAAGCTCGCCGCCCCGATCGCCCGCGATGTCGACTACGTCACCGGTGCGTCACTGCTGACCCGGCGGACCGTGCTGGAGACGGTCGGGCTGCTGCCCGAGGACTACTTCCTCTACTTCGAGGAGACCCACTGGTGCCGCGACGTGCGTCGCGCCGGCTGGCGGGTGATGGTCGAGCAGCGGGCCCGCATGGTGCACCACCAGCGCTCGAGCGGAGCGCTGCCGTCGCCGTACCACCTCTACTACATGACGCGGAACCGCTACCTGTTCGTCGAGCGGGCGCTCGGCGGCGACGGCGAGGCCGCGCTGGCCCAGCTCGAGGGCAAATGGCTCAAGAACTGGCGTCGCAGGGTCGCGGCGACGGCTCCCGGGTGGCTCGACGAGTTCGACACACTGGTGGCCCGCGCCGCCGCCGACGCGCGCGCCGGGCGGGATGGGCGCAATGATGCTGTCTCACACGTGCCGTGGCCGGCCGACGTGGAGCGCGACGGCGAGCTCGCCGACGCGAGTCGAGAAGGGACGGAGGTGGGCGAGCGATGACGACGAAGGGTCGTGACGACGTCGCCACCGTCATCGAGCGCACGCTCGCGGGCGGACCGCGGGTGCTACACATCGCCCTCGACGAGTCCACCGTCCCGGTCCGCCTCGCCCAGGAGCACGACCGCGAGGTCGAGTGCCTTCGCTGGCCGGCCGAGCCGGACGAGCAGTGGGGTCCCGACGTGGGTCACCGCGACGCCGTCGACGACTGGGCGCAACCCTTCCTGGTCGCCCCGGTCGACGTGGTCGTCGTCGAGGACGTCCTGGACGACAGCCACGACGCCGACCAGTTCTTCCGCACCCTCGGCACAGGCGCGCTGGTGCCCGGTGCGCTCGTCGTCGTCTCCGGCGTGCGCGACCTCACCGGCCCGATCGCCTCCGCCGGGTTCGTCCTGGAGTCCGACGCCGCCGTCGCCCTCGACGAGCACCGGCACATCACGGTCGCCCGCTTCCCCTCCTTCACCACCGCCCGCCCGCAGTCCCCCGACGCCGACGAGGCCAGTGCCGCCGAGGTCCGCCGCCTCGCCCACGAGCTCGAGCGCACCCGTGAGCTGCTCGCGCGTGAGCGCGCCACCATCGCCCGCGAGATGCAGGCCGGCAAGGACGAGCTGCTGGCGATGGACCGCCAGATCGACGACCTCCAGGAGCGGCTGCAGCGGTTGCGGCACAAGAACGTCCTGCTCCGCGCCCGGGTCGCCCAGGTCTCCCGCGAGCGAGACCTCGCCGAGGACCACGTCGCCTCGCTCGAGCAGGACCTCTTCCTGGCGCGCGACTCCCGCGCCGTCCGGGCCGTGGCCTCCGTCGTCGAGCGGGCCCGCCGACGCAAGGACGGACCGTGAGCACCAACTCCTCCGGTCACGACGGCGACGAGCTGTCCGCCGTCGACCGGCGGCGGGCGGCGTACAGGCAGCTCATCGACGGCGAGCTGGCGACCGGCGACGGCGAGCGCGTGCTCTTCTTCGTGCACTCGGTGGACCTGCGACACGCCTCCCCCGACCTGATCGCCGCGGCCGGCCTCGGGCTCGCGCTGGTCGATCGTGGGTACGGCGTGCGGCTGGTCCCGCGACACCGGTGGCACCTCGGCGGCGCGGCCGACATCTGGATCGCGACCACGCCCGACGCCGATCCCTCGCAGGCGCCGGCCGGCGCCTGGCGGATGGCGTGGGCGCACAGCGACGTCGAGGCGTGGGCCGAGCTCGACCACCTGATGGCCTACGACCAGATCCTGGTCGGCTCCGAGATCGGGCGCAGCCTGCTGGGCACGACCTCCGCCGGACGCCTCGACGTGCTGCGCAACGCCGCCGACACCGAGCTGTTCGCGCCGCGTGAGGGCGACGGTCCACGCGACGGCGTCGCCAGCCTGGGGGTGTACGTCGAACGCGGCCGTGCCATCGGGCCGCTGGTCAACGACGTGAAGTTCACCGTGCCGCTGACCGTCTACGCCGAGCCGTTGCGCAACATGCGCTCCAGCCTGCTCGGCCGGCTCGAGGAACCCATTGCCTGGCTGCGTGCCCCAGAGGTGATGACCCGCTCCGAGCTGACGGTGATCGAGCTGCCCACCACCGCCGTCGGCGACGCGACGATGCCGGCGCACTTCTTCGAGAGCATCGCCTGCGGCTCGCTGCCGATCATCAACGCGAGGCTCGGTGCCATCGAGTGCGGGCTCGAGGTGCCGTCGTACACGACGTCGGAGCAGCTCGGCGAGCTGATCACCTCGCTGCGGGCCGAGCCCGAGCGGATCCACTCCCTCGTCGAGGGCCTGCGCGAGCGGGTCGTGCGCGAGCACACCTGGGACCTGCGGGCCCGCACCTTCGAGGACATCGTCGGCACGGCTCGTCGCGAGCAGACGACCCCGCCGCCCCAGCGGGCGCTGCACTACTTCCCGGACTACAACCGGGCGAATCCCTACCAGGGGATGCTGTTCGCTGAGCTCGGGGCGGTGGACGCCTACCCGAAGGCCGTGGCCGACGTCATCGAGCACCTGGAGAACCGGGCCGTCGCGTCGGTGCCGGGCATCTTGAACATCCACTGGACGACGCCGATCCTGCAGTACGCCACCGGGCCGTTCCGGGCCGCCATCGAGCTCGACCGGTTCAGTGCGGCGCTGCACAAGTTCCGCACCGCGGGCGGTCGGCTGGTGTGGACACTGCACAACGTGCTGCCGCACGAGGCCCGCCACGTGTGGGCGGAGACCCAGCTGGCGCAGCTGCTCGCCGACCGGGCCGACGCGATCCACGCACTGTCCGAGATCACCGCCCGCCAGGCCTCCGAGGTGCTGCGGCTCGACCCGCGGCGCGTGGTCGTGATCGAGCACTCGAGCTATGTCGGGCAGTACCCCGACTGGGTCAGCCGCGACGCTGCTCGCGCGCAGCTCGGGCTGTCCGCCACGGACAAGGTGCTGGTCGCCCTGGGCGGCATCCGGCCCTACAAGGGGCTAGGCCGGCTGCTCGACGTCTTCCACGAGCTGGCCGAGGAGGACCCCAGCCTGCACCTGCTCGTCGCCGGCAAGCCCGCCGCGACCCAGGAGACGGCCGGGCTGCAGCGGCGCTGCGAGCAGTCGCCGCGCGTGCTCTCGGAGTTCTCCCACGTCCCCGACGACCAGCTCCAGGTCTGGTTCGGCGCCGCCGACCTGGCGGTCCTGCCCTACTCCCGGATCCTCAACTCCGGGGTGTTCTGGCTGGCGCAGACGTTCGGCCTGCCGATCGTCGGCCCGCGCACCGGCGCACTGCTCGACCTCGCCGACGAGCCGCACGTGCGCCTGTTCAACCCGCGCGACGACCGGTCGCTCAAGGAGACGCTGCGCTCCACGATCATCGAGCTCGTCGACGACCCCCAGAACGCCCGCGCGGCCCACGCCTCGTCGCTCAGCGCCGCCCGCTCCCGTCCACCGCAGCGGATGGCCGCCGACTTCGCCACCTTCATCGAACCGATGCTCACCGGTCAGGACCGGGCGCCTCGGAGAGCCCCTCGACGGGCCGCGGGGTGATCGCGTGATCGAACCCCCCATGAGCTCCGCGGCGCGGCACTCCGCGCGCGACCTGGTCGCGTCGGGGCTGCTCGACCTCGACTGGATCGGCGCCCAGCTCGGCACCCAGCCGGCCACGCCCGAGGACGCCGCGCGTGCCGTCATCAACACGCCCGACATCTCGCCGCACCCCCTCTTCGAGGCCACGTGGCTGCCGGGCAAGGGCGTCTGGCAGGCCGGCGACCTGCCCCCCTCGCTCTGGTACGTCACCGAGGGCCCGCGCCGCAACCGGCTGGCGCCGCACCCGCTGATCAACACCGAGCGGATCCTCGAGGAGAACCCCGCCGCCCGCGACCACGCGTTCGGCCCGCTGGCCTGGTGGTCGGACCACGCGGCCCGCGAGACGCCGATGCCCGTGCGCCGCGGCTATCCGCACCTGCAGTGGGGCGACTTCCGCGACAACGCCCTGCGCGCGGCTCGCGAGTGGCAGGTGCTGTCCTACCTCGACGCCAACCCCGGCGCCCACCAGCACTCCCCCGACGCCGCCGGGCCGGTCGTCACGGTGCTGATGAGCGCCCAGGACGTCGGCCCGCTGCTGGCGCCGACGATCGCCGCCCTGCAGGAGCAGACGCTCGACCAGTGGGAGCTGCTCGTCCTGGACCGCGGGTCCATCGACGCCACCAGCAGCGTCGCCAGCGAGGCCGCCACCCGCGACCCGCGCATCCGCGTCGTGCTCGGCTCGCGCACCCAGCTCGGGCGCACCCTCAACCGCGGCATCCAGCGCGCCCGAGGCGAATTCATCGCCTTCCTCGAGCCGGGCCACCTGTGGCACCCGGAGTTCCTGGCCCGCGGCGTCGGCGTGCTCCGTGCCGGTGACAGCTCCGCCGTCCACGCCTTCACCGGGCCCGACACGCGCCTGTCCGGTGAGCTCGTGACGACGTCCCAGTTCGACCTCGGGACGACCCTGGTTCGCCGTACGACCCTCGAAGAGATCGGCCCCTTCGACGAGGGCGACTCCGAGGAGACCGTCGCTCCCTTCGTCGAACGGCTGCGCACGTCGCTGATCGTCGCGTGGGCCAACCCGCTCGTGCTCGTGCGCGGGGTCACCGCCGACGCGCCAGCCACGGTCAACTGGGAGGCCGCCCAGGCCACCGAGCGGGTCACCGGACGCACCAGCATCGTGCTGCCGATGGGCTACGGCTCGCGCGGGACGGTCGACTGGCTGCTCGCCGGCGAGACGGACGTCGAGATCGTCGTCGTCGCGACCCGCGACCGTCGCGGGCCGCACCTGCTCACCTCGGCCCTCGCCGGACTGTTGCCGTCGGTCACCAGCGTCTCGGTGCCGGCCGGCACCCGGATCAGCGCCGCGACCAACATCGGCATCGCGCACACGACCGGCGACCGGGTCGTGCTGCTCCGCCCGGAGGCACAGCCGGCGCCGGACCTGATCCGGCGACTGACCAGGATCGTCGACGAGCCCGACGTCGCCGTCGCGCAGCCACTCGTCCTCGACCGGCGCGGGCTGATCATCTCCGCGGGCGCCGGCTTCCCCAGGAACGACGGGCGCCTCGGACTGCTCTTCGCCGGCCACGCGGCCTCCGACGCCCGGCGCCTCGGCGCGGCCTCGATCCCGGCGCCGGCATCCCCGATGGTGGTGCTCAGGGCAGCTTCGCTGTTGGCGCTGCACGGCCTCGACACCAACTTCCCCGACGTTCTCGCCGAGACGGACCTCGGTCTGCGGGCCGCCGCGACCGGCGTCGGTCGCAGCGTGCTGGTGCCCGACGTGAGCATCACCTCGCGCACGGCCTACGCCGAACCTGCCGAGCTCAAGATGGCGATGGCCGCCCTGCGGTCGCGCCGGCACACGATCCCCGAGGACCACACCAGCACGCTGTGGCAGACCTCCGGCTTCGAGGTCACCGGCGTCCGGACCCAGCGCGTCTCCGCCGACCCCGACGATCCCGAGTCCGACTCCGTGCTCCTCCAGCAGCAGGTCGTGCGCCATGTGCAGGGCATCGACGAGCAGCCACCCCGCCTGCGCTGGACCATCGACACCGCCGCGCCCGCCGGCCCCCGTGGTGAGCGCTGGGGTGACACCCACTTCGCCCGGTCGCTGGCCGCCGCCCTCGAGCGGAGTGGCCAGAACGTCTCCGTCGACTCCCGCGACGCACGGCACCGGTCCTCGCGCGACCACGACGACGTCGTGCTCGTGCTGCGGGGGCTCGACCTCGTCGAGCCGCACCCCACCGCGCTGAACATGCAGTGGATCATCAGCCACCCCGACCTCGTCTCGATGGCCGAGCTCAAGTCCTTCGACCTCGTGTACGCCGCCAGCCTGAGCTGGCCCGCCCAGGTCCGTCGCGACTGGGGACTGCCCGTCGAGCCGCTGCTGCAGTGCACCGATCCGCGCTTCTTCCACCCCGACCGCGGTGTGCCCGACACCGGCCCGGCCGTCCTCTTCGTCGGCAACTCCCGCGGCGTCTTCCGGCAGGCGGTCCGCACTGCGCTGGCCGCCGATGCCGACCTCACGGTGCACGGAGCCGACTGGGACGAGTTCCTCGACCCGGCCACGGTCGCCTCGTCGGGCGTGCCGAACGACGAGGTGGGCGCGCTCTACGCCTCGGCCGGCGTGGTCCTCAACGACCACCACGTCGACATGCGTCGCGACAGCTTCCTGTCCAACCGCCTCTTCGACGCCGCTGCCTGCGGTGCCCGCATCGCCACCGACCCGGTCTCGGGCCTGCATGAGACGTTCGGCGATCTCGTGCAGCCGTTCCACGACGAGAGCGATCTGATGCGACTGATCACGTCGCCGTACGCCGCCTTCCCGGACAACGAGGCGCGCCGGGCCCAGGCCCTGCAGATCATCGCGCAGCACACGTTCGACCAGCGCGCGGCGCGGCTCGTCGAGGACGCCGTCACCGCGCTGCGCGGGCGGGCACGCCGCAGTCGCTCCTCGCGCTGAGGCCTCATCCCCCCATCTTGGGTGGCGGCACATCACCGACACGCCCCTCTCGCAGCTGCAATCTGCCGCCACCACCGGGCGACCGGCAGGGGGATCAGCCGAGCAGCGCGTCGACGAACGCGCCGGCGTCGAACGGAGCCAGGTCGTCGGCACCTTCACCGAGGCCGACGAGCTTGACCGGCACTCCCAGCTCGCGCTGGACCGCGACCACGATGCCGCCCTTGGCCGAGCCGTCGAGCTTGGTCAGGACGATGCCGGTGACGTCGACGATCTCGCTGAAGACGCGCGCCTGGATCATGCCGTTCTGGCCGGTGGTCGCGTCGAGGACGAGCAGCACCTCGGTGACCGGCGCCTGCTTCT
>JBDSPC010000453.1:0-7460 GCA_039914485.1 Nocardioides sp. | reverse complement strand
TCCTGCATCACGATGCGGCGGTAGGCGGGCTGCTGGACCACGTCGAGGAAGACGCGCAGGCCTGCCTGGGCCTTGCGCCACGGGTCGCGCTCGCTCTTGAGCCCGGCCTGGATCGCGGTGCGGGCCTGGGTCTCGACGCGCTCGAAGACCGACTCGAAGAGGGCCTGCTTGCCGGAGAAGTGGTGGTAGAGCGCGCCCTTGGTGACCCGAGCACCGGCGACGATCTGGTCCAGGGAGGTTGCCGGGTAGCCCTGCTCGGCGAAGAGCTCCTCGGCCACCTCGATCAGCGCCCGCTTGGTCGAGGAGGAGTACTGCGTCCGCCTGCCGGTCACCCGGGGCACCCCGGGCACCTTGGGGATCAGCTTGGAGGCAGCGGGTTTGCTCATCCGGGCAGTGTAGGACCGACCGTCGGTATGTCGACGTCGAACCATGTGGGCGGGCTCACGTGCCGGTTCCTTTGACTGCTGGCGACCGTCGCATACTCTGAGTACGTACCAACGGTATGTGAGTCCAAGAAGAAGGAGCTGCCATGACCTGGAAGTCCTTTCACTCCCGCGGAGAAGTCCTTCGCACCGTGATCACCGAAGCCGATGCCCGACGTGACGGCCACCTGCCGATGCACGTCGAGGGCGTCGCCGAGACGTTTCGCGACGAGCTGACCCTGCTCGGCGCGCTGACCCTGCGGTGGCACACCCGCCTGGCCGGTCGCATCGAGCGCGAGCTCATGACGCAGCCGATGGACCTCGAAGGCGCCGTCATCGATGCCTGGCAGGCCACGGCCGACGAGCTCCCCGGCGTGCTGGCGATCCTCGATCGCCACCGCGCCGAGCCCCTCGACGACGCCATGGCTGCGGCCATGACGACCTCGGCGGCCAAGGAGCACGTGCTGCTGGCCGTGATGGCCGGGCGCAGCTCCGGTCGCGACATCCACGCTGTCCACGCCGGCGAGAAGATCGCCGACCGGGCTCGTGCGTCTCGCACCGTCGCGCCCCTCACGACCTCGGCGCCGACCACCCTGGTCGACCGCCTCCGGGCGGTGCTGCACGCGGCCTGACGGCCACCTCGAATGTGACGGCCCCCGTCCGACGCCAGCGGTTCCTCCCAACCGCGACTCCCTCCCAGAGCGTTGGGCGGGGGCCGCCCTCTGTCCCGGTACTCCCGGTGCGGGCGCTCGCGCTGCGCCATACTGACGACATGACCAGGGGCAGCGACGTCGCGCCTGGCACGCTGCTGCTCGCGACCGCCGAGCTTGTCGATCCCAACTTCGCGCGCACCGTCATCCTGCTGCTCGACGTCGATGACGAGGGCGTGCTCGGAGTCGTGCTGAACCGCCCCTCACCCGTGCCGGTGGCCGAGGTGCTCGAGCCCTGGGGCGCCATGTGCGCCGAGCCGGAGGTGCTCTTCCGCGGCGGCCCGGTCAGCCCCGACGGCGCGCTGGCGGTGGCACTGTTGAGCGATGCCGACGACGTGCCGGTCGGATTCCGGACCGTGGTCGGCCGACTCGGCATCCTCGACCTCGACACCCCGGTCGAGCTCGTCGACGGCGGGCTCGGCGGCGTACGCGTGTATGCCGGGTATGCCGGCTGGGGTGCCGAACAGCTGCAGGGCGAGATCGCCGAGGGCAGCTGGTACGTCGTCGCGGGGGAGACCGCGGACGCCTTCCGGGCCGACACCACCGACCTGTGGCGCGACGTGCTGCGGCGCCAGCCAGGACAGCTCGCCTGGCACGTGACCCGGCCAATCGACCCGGAGACGAACTGAGCTCGCCGAGGTCGGATTCCGGCCCGACGGACGTTAGGCTGGACGACATGAGCACCATCGGTTTCTCGCCCGGCACGCAGACGATCGAAGACCGTCGCACCCAGCCGACCGACGAGGGTGACCACGAGAAGTTCAGTCACTACGTCCCCAAGGACAAGCTCACCGAGGCGATGGTGATGGGCACGCCCGTCATCGCGCTCTGCGGCAAGGTGTGGGTCCCTTCGAGGGCGCCGGAGAAGTTCCCGGTGTGCCCCGACTGCAAGGACATCTGGGAGCAGATGAAGCCCGGCGGCGGCGACTCGGGCCAGGGCCCGGACGCGTGACGGAGCCTCTCGACCCCATCCTTCCGTCCCCAGTCCTCACCCCGGCGTGGCCCGATCGTGCTGCGTGGGGGACGGCCCCGCTGCTCCGCGCCTGGCAGCAGGCCGCGATGGATCGGTACGCCGCCACGTCGCCGCGCGACTTCCTGACCGTCGCGACCCCGGGGGCCGGCAAGACGACCTTCGCCCTGACGGTGGCCGCCGAGCTGCTGGGTCGGCGCATCATCGACCGGATCACCGTCGTCGCCCCGACGGAGCACCTCAAGACCCAGTGGGCCGAGGCCGCCGCACGCGCCGGGATCCCGCTCGACCCGACCTACAGCGCCGGCTCGGGCAAGACCTCGAAGGACTACGTCGGGATCGCGGTCACCTATGCCGGGGTCGCGGTCAACCCGCTCGCGATGCGCATCCGCACCGAGCGCTTCAAGACGCTGGTGATCCTCGACGAGATCCACCACGCGGGTGACGCGATGTCGTGGGGCGAGGGCGTCCAGGAGGCCTTCCAGCCGGCCACCCGCCGGCTCGCGCTGACCGGCACGCCGTTCCGCTCCGACATCAACCCGATCCCGTTCGTCACCTACGCACCCGGCGACGACGGCATCCCGCGCTCGGTCGCCGACTTCACCTACGGCTACGCCCACGCGCTGGCCGACCACGTGGTGCGGCCCGTGCTGTTCATGGCCTATTCCGGCGAGATGACGTGGCGCACTCGTGCCGGCGACGAGATCCTGGCCCGCTTGGGCGAGCCGCTGACCAAGGACATGCACGCGCAGGCGCTGCGCACGGCCCTCGACCCGCACGGGTCCTGGATGCCAGCAGTGCTCGCGGCCGCCGACAAGCGGCTCTCTGAAGTCCGTCGCCACATGCCCGACGCCGGCGGGCTGGTCATCGCCTCCGACCAGGACACCGCGCGCGCCTATGCCGGGCTGCTGAAGAAGATCAGCGGCGAGTCGCCGGTCGTGGTGCTCTCCGACGAGAAGGGGTCGTCGAAGAAGATCTCGAGCTTCGCCGACTCGGACAAGCGGTGGATGGTCGCCGTGCGCATGGTCTCCGAAGGCGTCGACGTGCCACGCCTGGCCGTCGGGGTCTGGGCCACCACCACCGGCACCCAGCTCTTCTTCGCCCAGGCCGTCGGCCGCTTCGTGCGGGCCCGGGGGCGCGGCGAGACGGCGTCGGTGTTCCTGCCATCCGTGCCGCACCTCCTCGGCTACGCCTCCGAGATGGAGGTCGAGCGCGACCACGTCCTCGGCCGCAAGGTCACCAACGAGGACGACATCTTCGCCGCGGAGAACGACCTGCTGGCCCAGGCCAACGCGGGGGAGTCGGCGTCCGGCGAGCTCGAGATGTCCTTCGAGGCGCTCGGCTCGACCGCGTCCTTCGACCGGGTGCTCTATGACGGCGGCGAGTTCGGCCACTCCGGCGAGGTGCACGTCGGCTCCGAGGAGGAGATGGACTTCCTCGGCATCCCCGGCCTGCTCGAGCCCGACCAGGTGCGCGAGCTGCTGCACTCGCGCACCAGCGAGCGCGCCAAGAAGCAGAAGGCCGCCGCGGCCGGCCGCGAGCCCGACACCGTCGTCGAGGTGACCACCCACGAACAGCTCGCCGTGCTGCGCCGCGAGCTCAACGGGCTCGTCGCCGCCTGGCACCACCGCACCGGCCAGGCGCACGGCATCACCCACGCCGCGCTGCGCAAGGAGTGCGGCGGCCCGGCCGCGGCCGTCGCGACCGCCGACCAGCTGCACGCCCGGATCAACCGCGTCCGCGAGTGGGCGGTCAAGAAGACCTCGTGACGCAGATCGGCCGCCGCCCGCAGGATGCGGACGGCGGCCGATTCGTCAGGCGGGTCTCTCAGCGCTCGATGTTGCGACGGCGCTCGACCGAGAAGGCCCGGTCGACGCCCGGTCCACCGTTGGCGCGGTCGAAGCCGAGGCCGCCGACGAGCACGTCGTTGCCGGCGTGCGCGAGCAGGCGGTCGTTGCCCTGGTCGCCCTGGACCCGGTCGTTGCCCTCGTTGCCGGCGAGCTCGTCGTCGCCCTTGCCGCCGCGGACCTTGTCATTGCCGTCGTTGCCGCGGATCCGGTCGTTGTCATCGCCACCGAAGATGACGTCGTTGCCGGCCAGCCCCTCGATCAGGTCCTCGCCCTTGTTGCCGAAGAGCCGGTCGTCGCCGACGGTGCCGGTGATCGTGTCGACGTCCTTGCCGCCCCGAGCCGTCATCCTGGCGCCGGTGCACGTGAGCGCGGGCGCGTTGTCGATGTCGACCCCGAAACCAATGGTGTCGGCACCGGCCCGACCGACGGCGGTCATGACGCAGCCCTGCAGGTTGAAGACGTTGGCCGGGTCATCGCCCTTGACGGTGATCGTGGCGGTCATGGCGTCGACGTTCTCGACGTTGCTGACGCGCTGATCGGCCGTGACGTCGGCCGGCCCGGTCTCGAACTGGCCGCTGCGGAGGTCGAGGAGCAGCTCCTTGTAGTCGTAGGCGACCTGGAACAGGTCCGTGCCGTCGCCGCCGTTCCAGGTGGAGCCGTCGAGCACGTTGGAACGGATGGTGATGGTGTCGTCGCCACCGGCCATGTCGACCGCGAGCGTCGTCGGCGTCGCGCCCGTGGCGGGGTCGCGCAGCACGAAGGTCTCCGCGCTGGGGCTGCCGGTGAAGCCCGCGGTGGTGGCTGTCGAGTCCACGACGTACGTCGTGACCGAACCTGCCCACTTCAGGACCGCGGCACCGTTGCGGTCCACCTTGCGGGAGGTGGCATTGATCGCGACCGCCCCGCCGTCGCTGTCGGCCAGGGTGTTGAGCCCGTCGCCGAAGTCGACGGCTCCCTGCGGCTCCTGGATGCCGTGCCAGTCGAGCACGTCGTCCCCGGTGCCGAGGTCGAGCTTGTCGGCGTTGGGCTGGCCGGCGGTGCCGCTGCCGACGCCGTCGTCGCCGGCCCCGGTCGTGACCATGTTGGCTCCGCCGCCGGTGGACACCTGGTCGGAACCGGCGCCACCGGTGAAGGTGTCGGCTCCGGCGCCGAGCGTGGTGGTCACCGTGCTCGTGGCAGCCACCGTGGAGGTGTCGACGGAGTCGTTGCCGTCTCCGGCGTCAACCGTGGTCGCTGTCGTGGCGGTGCCGGGCAGCACGCAGATGGTGTCGTCACCGGCGAGGGCGGTGACGGTGGAGCCGACACTGGCGACGATGACGTCGTTCCCGGGCGTGCCGGTGACGGCCGCCTGAGTGGTGCCGTCGATCGTGACGTCCTTGCCCTGGCACGTGACCGCGGCGGCGGCTTGCGCGCCGGGCGCGGTCAGCAGTGCGGCAGCGAGGAGCGCCGTGGTTCCCGTGACGGCGAACGTGTGGCGAACGTGGCGATGCATGGGTAACTCCCTTTGATGGTCCGGTGTGTGGACACCCCGTCTGGGGGTTCGGTGCCAGTGGCACTCACACGTGTGATGGGAGCGGTCCACGTGAAGTTGTCACTAGATTGGTGCCATGACCGCCGAGACCTCCCAGACACTCGACCGGGGACTGCGCGTGCTGCGTGTCCTGGCCGAGGCGCCCGAAGGGCTGACGGTCACGGAGCTGTCGCAGCAGATGGCCGTCAACCGCACGGTCGTCTACCGCCTGATCAGCACCCTCGAGCAACACGCCCTGGTCCGCCGCGACAGCCGCGGTCGGCTGTTCGTGGGGCTCGGGGTCCTGCACCTCGCCTCCGCCGTACAACCCCTGCTCCGCGACCTGGCAGTGCCGGTCCTGCGCTCCTTGGCCGAGGCCATCGGCTGTACGGCGCACCTCACCGTGGCCGACGGTGACGAGGCGCTCGCCCTGGCCGTGGTCGAGCCGACGTGGACCGATTTCCACGTGGCCTACCGGATCGGCTCACGGCACCCGCTGACGTCCGGGGCGGCCGGGAAGGCGATCGGCCTGCTGGGAGCGACCGACACGGCGGCCTACGCCGTGACGAGCGGTGAGCTGCAGTCCGGCGCCCATGGACTGGCCGCGCCGGTGCGTGGTGTGGACGGCCTGCGCGCCAGTGTCGGGATCGTGACGCTCGACGGGACGATCGACGAGCAGCTGGTCGCCCCGCGGGTGCTCGCCGCGGCCAAGGAAGTCGCGCTGCGTCTGCGCTAGTCGGGCGTGATCGCCGCGACCCGTGCCAGCGGCAGCACCCGGTGCTCGATCTGGGCAGCGAGTGCGATCACCGTCGTCGAGCGCTCGATGCCGGGGTCGGCGAGCACCTGGTCGATGACGCGCTGGAGGTCGGCGTTGGACCGGGCGACGACGCGCGCCCACATGTCGCCGGCGCCGGTGATCGTGTAGGCCTCGAGCACCTCGGGGATCCTCGCGAGGTGGGCGGCAACGGTGTTGTGGCCCGAGCCCTGCCGGATCTCGAGGGTCAGGAACGCCATCACCGGGAAGCCGAGCGCGTCCGGCGACAGCTCCGGCCCCCAGCCCGTCACGACCCCGGTCGCGGCCAGCCGGTCGAGCCTGGCCTGCACGGTCCCGCGGGCCACGCCGAGGCGACGGCTCGCCTCGAGGACGCCGATTCGGGGCTCGTTCGCAAACAGATCGATCACATGTGCGTCCAGATCGTCCATGGCGCCGCTCCTGACTGTGCAAGTTGTCCAGCACTTCGGCGTACTGTTGCACACGTTGCTTGTTCCTTGCCATGGTTGGGCCATGACTGACACCACGCTGACCGTGCTCACCGCCGAGGAAGAGCAGGCCGGGCTCACGCTGGAGCAGCTCCAGCAGCTGGTCGGGCTCGTCGAGTACGACGCCTCGACCGACCCGTTCCCCGTCATCGCCCAGGACGCCGTCTGCTTCGTGGTCGGCAACGCGACCCAGACTGCGAACTTCTACCAGCTCGCCCTCGGCATGGAGCTCGAGGCCTACCGCGGTCCCGAGACCGGCCACCGTGAGGCCAAGTCCTACGTCCTGCGCTCCGGTTCCGCGCGCTTCGTCTTCACCGGCGGCGTCACCCCCGACAGTCCCGTCTTCGAGCACCACCGCAAGCACGGCGACGGCGTCGTCGACCTCGCGATCGAGGTGCCCGACGTCGACAAGTGCATCGACCACGCCCGCGCCATGGGCGCGACCGTGCTGGTCGAGCCGCACGACGAGACCGACGAGCACGGCACCGTGCGCCTGGCCGCCATCGCGACGTACGGCGAAACGCGCCACACCCTCGTCGACCGCTCGCGCTACAGCGGGCCCTACCTGCCCGGCTTCGTCGCCCGGCCCTCGACGGTGGTGCGCCGCGAGGGTCACCCCAAGCGCCTCTTCCAGGCCGTCGACCACTGCGTCGGCAACGTCGAGATCGGCAAGATGGACGAGTGGGTGACGTTCTACAACAAGGTGCTCGGCTTCACGAACATGGCCGAGTTCATCGG
>JBDSPC010000392.1:0-2866 GCA_039914485.1 Nocardioides sp. | reverse complement strand
CCGGGCCGTTGCGCGGAGCTGCGGATCGGCGAGCGCGTCATCGGCCATGCGGGGGAGCTGCATCCCAGGGTCTGCAAGGCGTACGGCGTCCCGGCTCGTTCCGCGGTGGCCGAGATCGACCTCGATGCGCTGCTCGAGCACGCCACCGCCATCGTGACGGGGCCGCAGTTCTCGTCCTACCCGGTCGCGAAGGAGGACGTGGCGCTCGTGGTCGACGCCACCGTCCCGGCCGCTGCGGTCGAGGCGGCCCTGCGCGAAGGCGCCGGCGAGCTGCTGGAGTCGATCCGGCTCTTCGACGTCTACACCGGCGACCAGATCGGTGAGGGCAAGAAGTCACTCGCCTATGCGCTGCGGTTCCGGGCCGCCGACCGGACCCTCAAGGAGGGCGAGGCCGCGGCGGCCCGCGACGCCGCCGTCGCACTGGCGGCGGAGCGGACCGGAGCGGTGCAGCGCTGAGCGGGCACAAGATCCCCGGTACACGTGCTGACCGGGCACAAAGTGACTGACTGAGGTCCGAACTTTGTGCCCGGTCAGTTGATCGGGTGCGACACGATCCCGCGGAAGCGATCGAGGATCGACCGGTCGCCGGCGATCGACAGCTCACTGTCGTCTCCGCGGTGCCACAGCCAGGCATCCAGGGCGGCGGCCGGGCCGTCGATGACGACATCGGGCTCGACGTCGTCGGGCGCCTCGACGAGGTGGAAGTCCTGCTCCGCGGAGATCACGTCACCGCTGTCGGGGTCGGTGCCGCTGAAGAGGCCGAACTGTGCCCAGAGCTCGTCACCCGTGTCGGTGCAGTCGAGCCGGGCGTAGTGGGGGAGCGGCTCCCACGAGCCCCACGGCGGGCAGCCGCCGAACATCACGCCGATCATCTCCGCGACCCCATCGGCGGCCAGGTTGGCGTCCACCTCAGACGCCACACCAGCGGTCTGCTCCGCGTCGAGTCGGTGGATCAGCGCCTCGTGCGCCTGCCGGCGGAGGATGAACCCGACCGTGTGGTCGTCCGACCACGTCCACGCCTCCTCCTTGACGTCGACTCCCTCGAGCGCGCCGACCAGGGCAGCGGACCACTCGTCGAAGGTGGCCAGCAGTTCGGCGTACGCCGCAGGCCGGTCGGGCTCGTCGGCCTCGTCCTTCTCGGCCGGGCGGTCCACGATGATGCCGGCCCAGAAGCGCTGGACCTTGGCGAGGTGCCAGAGCAGGTCCGCCGCCGACCAAGCGGGACAGGTCGGCACGCGTGCCTCGGGGGCGGACTCGGCGAGCACGGATCGGAAGAGGGCGGACTCGCCGCGGATGTGCTCGAGGTAGATCTCGGGACTCAAGAGGGTCATGACATCAACCTAGAGCGACCCGAGGACACCGGGACAGCGGATGAGCGCCCCCACCACCGTCGGCGGCCGATCCGCTCGGCCGGTGCCACCTCGTGGCCCAGGGCGAAGCGCAGTGTCCGAAGGAGGGACGGGTCGCCGGACTCGGTGACCCCCGAGTCGTCGAAGCTCCGGGCGAAGAGCCACGGCAGCAGCGCGGCCGCGGGCGCCGAGACCTGGGCGCCCACCGGAGCGCCGTCGACGAGGTGCAGCGTGCCGTCGAGGTCGCCCTGCGCCACGAGCACCGTCCAGGAGTCCCCGGTGTCCGTACTGGTCAGAGTGACGCCAGTGGGCAGCCACGGCGCATCGTTGCCGTCGTCCAGGTGAGCGAGCTGCTGGGCGACACCGTCGGCCGCGACATCCGTCGCGATCGGAGTTGCGGGCAGACCGGCGGCCTGCTCGGCGTCGCGCGAATGCACGACGGTCTCGACCGCCATCAGTCTGGCCACCCGGATGGCCGGCGCCAGCGTGCCGAAGTAGCAGACGGCCTCGTCCGGTCCGACGTGGCGCAGCGCCTCGACGAGCCGGTGGTTCGTGGCGTCCAGCAGGTCGAGCCGGTCAGTGTGGGCGACCGGGATCGCAACCCCCTCGAAGCCGTCGCTGAAGTCGCGGGGACGGTTCATGACCAGCCAGCCCCAGATGTCGTTCATCTCGATCAGGTGGGTGAGGAGGTCCCCGGTGCGCCAGTCGGGGCACCCGGGCACGGGTGACGTCGGACCTGTGCGTCTCATCGCCCCGACGACACGCATGGTGTCGTGCGCGATCAGGTCGAGATACTGGACGAAGGGGAGCACGCCCGAACCCTAGTAGCGGATGAACATACGGAGTGATGTATAGTCATGCACATGCTTGAAACGTTCTCGATCGCCGTTGCCGGCGCCAGCGGCTATGCCGGTGGCGAAGTGCTGCGCCTCCTGCTCGGCCACCCCGACGTCACGATCGGCACCCTGACGGCCGGCAGCAACGCCGGCGAACGTCTCGGGACCCTGCAGCCGCACCTCCTGCCGCTGGCCGATCGCGTGCTCGAGGCCACCACGGTGGAGACGCTGTCGGGCCACGACGTGGTCTTCCTCGGCCTCCCGCACGGCCAGTCGGCCGAGATCGCGGCCGCCCTGGGCGACGACACCGTGGTGATCGACTGTGGTGCCGACTTCCGCCTCACCGACGCGGCGCAGTGGGAGAAGTTCTACGGCGGTGTGCACGCGGGCTCCTGGCCCTACGGCCTGCCCGAGCTCGCCGACCAGCGCACGGCGCTGACCGGTGCGAGGCGGATCGCCGTCCCCGGTTGCTACCCCACCGTCTCCACCCTCGCCATCGCCCCGGCCCTGCAGGCCGGACTCGTCGAGCCCGACATCACCGTCGTCGCCGCGAGCGGCCTGAGTGGGGCCGGCAAGTCCCTCAAGCCGCACCTGCTCGGCAGCGAGTCGATGGGCAACGCCAGCGCCTACGGCGTCGGAGGCGTGCACCGGCACACGCCCGAGATCACCCAGAACCTCTCG
>JBDSPC010000380.1:0-8626 GCA_039914485.1 Nocardioides sp. | reverse complement strand
AGGCACCGGTCGTCATCGGCCGCGACCACCTCGACTGCGGGTCCGTCGCTTCGCCGTACCGCGAGACCGAGGCGATGCTCGACGGCTCCGACGCGATCGCCGACTGGGCCCTGCTCAACGCGCTGGTGAACACGGCGTCCGGTGCCACGTGGGTCTCGATCCACCACGGTGGCGGCGTCGGCATGGGTCGCTCGATCCACGCCGGCCAAGTCTGTGTCGCGGACGGTACGCCGCTGGCGGCCCAGAAGATCGAGCGCGTGCTCACCAACGACCCCGCCATGGGCGTCATCCGGCACGTCGACGCGGGCTACGACCGCGCCGCCGAGGTCGCGGCGGAGAAGAGCGTGCGGATCCCGATGTCCGAGTGAATGCCTCGAGTCGAGTGATATCCCCAACCGTGGATACAGCCACCTCATCACTCGACTCGGGCCCCGCCCGGCGCCGTGCAAGGATCAGCGCATGGCCAAGAACGTGACCAAGTCCCGTGTCCGCCTGCCCGGTGTCTCGTCCCGGGCGTGGGAGCACCCGGCGGACCGGGGCGCGCTGGTCGCGCTCCGCAAGCTCAAGGGCTTCGACACCGTCCTCAAGACGCTGTCGGGCCTCATCAACGAACGGCAGTGGCGCCTGCTGCTGCTCGGCTCGGCGGTGCGGGTCGACGAGCGGCAGTTCCCGGTGCTGAACCGGCTGCTCGCCGATGTCGGCGCCACCCTGGATGCGGTCGAGCTGCCCGAGCTCTACGTCCGGGCCAACCCCGGGTTCCAGGCCGAGGCGATCGGCATGAACAAGCCCGTGATCGTGCTCAACTCCGGCCTGATCGACCTGCTCGACGAGGAGGAGCTCCGGTTCGTCATCGCCCACGAGCTCGGGCACGCGCTGAGTGGCCACAACGTCTATCGCACCCTGCTGCTGCGGCTGATGGGCATGAGCGGCATCTTCTACGCGCTGCCCGGTGGTGCGCTCGGACTGCGCGCGATCATCGCCGCGCTGATGGAGTGGTCGCGCAAGTCCGAGCTCTCCGCGGACCGCGCCGGACTGCTGGCCACGCAGGACCCCGCCGTCGCGACGCGCGTGCACATGAAGCTCGCCAGCGGCGGCCACCTCGACGACCTCGACATCACGTCGTTCTTCGCGCAGGCCGCGGAGTACGAGGAGACGGAGGACCTGCGCGACTCGGTGCTCAAGCTGTTCCTCGTCGAGGGCCAGTCGCATCCGTTCAACGTCGTGCGCGCGAGCGAGCTGCGCCGCTGGACGGAGTCGGGTGAGTACACCGCGATCCTGAAGGGCGCCTACCCCCGGCGCGAGGACGACGCGACCGCCAAGGTGAGCGACGCGGCGCAGGAGGCGGCGAAGAGCTATTCGGCGGCCTTCGCCAACACGCAGGACACCCTCGGTCGCCTGGTGCACGACGTCGCGGGATTCATGGGCTCGGCCAAGCTCTGGATCGACGAGAAGTTCGGCTCGCGCGGGACCGAGTGACCAGATGTTCGTGAAGGTGTGCGGACTCGACACCGTCGAGTCGGCCCGGGTCGCGGTCGAGGCGGGCGCGGACGCGATCGGGGTCGTGATCGCCCAGGGCAGTCCACGCAACCTGTCGGTCGAGGCTGCCGCCGAGATCGTCCGTGCGGTGCACGCGGACGTCGAGACGGTGCTCGTCGTCAGGGACATGCCGGCCACGCAGGCGGCCGAGACCGCGACCAGCATCGGCGTCAGCATCCTCCAGCTCCACGGCGGCTACACCAGGGACGACTTCTCGCAGGCGCGCCGACTCTTCGACCGGGTGTGGCGGGCCACGTCTCTCAGCGACGACACGGACCTGCATGTCGGCGCCTGGGGCGAGGAGCTCCTGCTGCTCGACGCGCCACAGGCCGGATCAGGGCACCGCTGGGACCTCGGCAGCCTGGACACGGGGCGACCCGATGGTCCCTGGCTCCTGGCCGGCGGGCTGGCACCCGACAACGTCGCCGAGGCCGTGCGGCTGGCCGCGCCGGCCGGCGTCGACGTGTCGAGCGGGGTCGAGCGGGCTCGTGGTGTGAAGGATCATGACGCGATCCGTGCCTTCGTCGCCGCGGCGCGCTCACGGGTTTCGTGACGGTCGCTGCGCGACCTCCTCGACCTTCGACGGTCCGTCAATGGTGCGTGGCCCGATCCCCCGTGGGGGATCGGGCCACGACGTCTTGTTGTCGTGCGGGGCTAGTAGACCCGACGGCTGGTGCCGCCGATCGGCACGAAGTTGAGGATCAGGCCGACGACCAGCAGGATCGCGCCGATCGTGGTGAGAATCGAGATCTTCGCTACGAGTCCCACGATGAGCAGAATCAGGCCAAGAACGACCATGGTGTTGCCTCCTTTTGTCCGCTTCACACTGAAGCGAAGATCTACGTTGCCCGATAGTCGAACGGGCCGTCCACACCGCTAGGGGTGGTTTCCGATCGTGGGCCAGTGCGAGGATCGACCGGTGACCGAGCAGCCGGCAGCGCCGCACCACCCTCAGACCATCTCCTACCCGGCCGAGTCGCGCTCCTCGTCGCGCTACGCGCAGGAGCGCATCGATCCCCACGTGATCGTGCTCTTCGGCGCGTGTGGCGACCTGGCCCGCCGCAAGCTCCTGCCCGGGATGGCGCACCTCGTCGTCTCCGAGCTCGCCCCCGACATCCGCATCGTCGGCACCTCGCTCGAGGAGATGGGCGACGTCGAGTTCCGGGAGTTCGCTCGCGCGGCCATCGAGGAGTTCGGCACCCACCAGCTCACCGCCGAGCAGTGGGACAAGTTCGACGACAACCTCGCCTACGTCTCGCAGTCGGCCGGTCCTGACGCGCTCGCTGCGGCGGTCGCCCAGGCGGAGCGACAGCTCGGCAGCGACGTACGCCGCCTGCACTATCTGTCCGTCCCGCCGAAGGCGGCGCTGCCCGTCATCGAGATGCTCCGCGACGCCGACCTGGTCCAACGCAGCCGCGTCGTGATGGAGAAGCCCTTCGGGACCGACCTGGCGAGCGCGATCAACCTCAACGCCCGCGTGCACGAGACCTTCGACGAGGCGCAGGTCTTCCGGATCGACCATTTCCTCGGCAAGGAGGCCGCGCAGAACATCCTGGCCTTCCGCTTCGCCAACGGGCTCTTCGAGCCGATCTGGAACCGCAACTTCATCGACCACATCCAGATCGACATCCCCGAGACGCTCGGCCTCGACCAGCGGGCCAACTTCTACGAGTCGACCGGCGCGTACAAGGACATGGTCGTCACCCACCTGTTCCAGGTGCTCGCGTTCGTCGCGATGGAGCCGCCCACGGCGCTCGAGCCGCGCGCGATCTCGGAGGAGAAGAACAAGGTCTTCCGCTCGCTGCTGCCGATCCGGTCCAAGGACGTGGTGCGGGGCCAGTTCACCGGCTACACCGACCTGCCCGGCGTCGCGCCCGACTCCGACACCGAGACCTTCATCGCGCTCGAGTGCCACCTGGACAACTGGCGCTGGGCGGGTGTGCCGTTCTACCTCCGCACGGGCAAGGAGCTCGCCGAGGGCAAGCGGATCATCTCCATCGCGTTCAAGGAGGCGCCGCGCTCGATGTTCCCGGCCAACTCCGGCGTCGGTGCGGCCGGTCCCGACCACCTCACCTTCGACCTCGCCGACGAGTCCAAGGTGTCGCTGTCCTTCTACGGCAAGCGGCCCGGCCCGGGCATGCGGCTGCAGAAGCTGTCGATGCAGTTCTCGACCGGGGAGACCGAGTCGGCCGGCGACGTGCTCGAGGCCTACGAGCGGCTGATCCTCGACGCGATGCGCGGCGACCACACGCTGTTCACGACCGCCGAGGGCATCGAGTCGCTGTGGGACCGCTCGGCGGAGCTGCTCGACGACCCGCCACCGGTCAAGCCCTACGCGCCGGGCACCTGGGGTCCCAACGCGATCCACCAGCTGATTGCTCCGCACGCCTGGCGGCTGCCGTTCGAGCGGGAGTGGCGCGCCAGGAAGTGAGGTCTCAGCCGAGCTCCGCCACCCTCGCGGGGAGGTTGCGCAGGAGGTCGGCGACGACCCCGCCGAGCTCCCAGCGCGACATCGGCTCGGTGGTGTTGACGATGTCGTCGAAGGTGATCGCCTGGAAGACGAGGTCCACGAGCGGCGCGAGGGCGAGGGCGCGGTCGATGTCCGCGTCCGGGTACGTCGCACGCCACTGCTCGGCGTAGGTCGACTCGAGTCCGGCGTCGCCCGGGACCGCCCGCGTGAAGTGCGCGAGGTGCGACGCGTCGAGGAAGGGGTGGCTGATGCACCCGTCGGTCCAGTCGAAGAGCCGCAGGTCCGCGCCGTCCCACGCCACGTTGCCGAGGTGCAGGTCGCCGTGGGCCAGCGTGTCCGGGATCCCGGTCGCCCAGAACTCCCGCACGAGCGCCTCGAGCGAGTCCGCACAGCCCCGGATGGCGGCGAGCTCCTCGGCCGAGAGGAGCGCCAGCTCGCTGCTCGAATCGAGCAGCCTTCGGAACCCCGCCACTGTCTCATCGACTCCTCGACGGCGACAGCCGCCGGCCACCAGCGCGTCCACGTGCGCCACCGCGGCGATCTGGGCGGCGGCCCACTGCGTGGCGACCTCGAGCCCCGCACCGGGCGCCCGGGTGTCGTCCTCCTCGCCGGTCATCGGCTCCATCAGCAGCCAGCCCTGTGCCTCGTTGGCGGCGACCAGGGTCGGGACCAGGTGGGGGAACAGGCCGGAGACGACCGAGTGCACGCGCGCCTCGGCCAGGAAGTGCTCGCACGGCGTCTTCAGCCACAGGTCGCCGCCGTCCGTGGGGACCCGCGCGACGGCGGAGATGCTCCACATCTTCACCGCCTCGATCGGGTGCGTACGGCGAACACCCGACCCGGCAAGCACGGAGTCGATCCACGCCTCCACGAGATCGAACCAGCCCGGCAGGAACCACGCCGGCCGGCCCGGCGGCGTACGCAATGAATCGGAGAGGGCCGAGGACAGCGAAGGGTCGAGGGAGGCGGGCGGGACGAACCGACCGGCCGGGACATCGGCGCGACTCCCCACGACGTGCAGCCGGGAACCGTCCGCGAGCTTGGCGACCGGGGTGAGAGCGACGGACCCGCCCACCAGCTGGAGCGCGCGGGCCAGTGAGCCGAGGTGCTGGGAGGGCATGAAGGACGGCAGGGCCCCCGTCTCGTCGACGAGAACCCTGCCGTCATGCAGCAGTGCGACGTGGTGAGGCTCGGTCATGGGACCGAGCCTGCCACGACTCAGCCCTCGAAGCAGGACCCCGTGAAGTCGTGCGCCTGGGCGGTCGGGCCGGCGAAGAAGTCCTCGATGATCGTCACTCCGGCCGGGGCCAACTTGTCGACCTTGCTGATCACGCTCTGGCGGAAGACCGTGTCGTTGGGGTCACCGACGAAGTTGCCGGCCTCCTCGGGCAGCATGCCCTCGTAGTCGACCGTCTCCAGCTCGCCGACCGCCTCGAGCAGACCCTCGCGGCTCTTCTCGTAGTCGCCGTCGAGCCACGACTCCAGGGCGGCCTTCATCGGGTAGGACCAGACCCAGCCGGCGGTGTAGCCGTCGTTGGGCGACACGGCGTCACCGAGTGCCTCGCGCATGGCGGCGTGGCCATCGGTCTCGGTGCCGTAGGAGCCCCAGTAGCCCGACTGCAGGTAGAGCGCCTCGAGCGCGGGTGCCGCGGCGGACTCGAGCAGGGCGGGGTTCCAGGTCGGGCCGAGGCCGATGAACTGGCCCTTGAAGCCCTGGGCGGCGGCCTGGCCGACGACGACGGCCGTCTCCGTCGGGCCCATGCCGAGGATCACGAGGTCGGGCTTGCCCTTGACGATGGCGCTGATCGCGCCGGACTGGGCCTCCTGGCCGGGACCGGTCTCGACGTTGGTGTACTCCAGGCCGTTGGCCTCGGCCGCGATCTTGGCGCCGGCCGCACCGTCACCGCCGAAGTCGCCGGGGAAGCCGACGGACATGACGCTCTTGATGTCCTTGCTCTCGACCATGTAGTCGACGTCGTTCATGGCCTCGAAGCAGTAGTTGGTGCCGGACTCGAGGATGTTGTCCTCGAACTCCCACAGCGAGGTCCATGACGCCGGGGCGGCGATCACCGACTCGTTCTCCAGGTCACCCAGGATCGCCAGGGTGGTCGGAGAGCCGAGCGACTGCGCCAGCCCGAGGACGTCGCCCTCGATCTCGGTGTAGACCTGCTTGTGGGTCTCGGGGCTGTAGAGGTTGTCCTTGACGTAGGACGTGACGTCGATGTCGTAGC
The DNA here is from genome assembly GCA_039914485.1 of Nocardioides sp. Lineage (GTDB taxonomy): Bacteria > Actinomycetota > Actinomycetes > Propionibacteriales > Nocardioidaceae > Nocardioides. Next base: position 2,389 of record JBDSPC010000380.1, on the reverse strand, counting down.
CACCGATGCCGCCGTCCTCGTTGACCTTGTTCCAGAACGCCTTCTGGGACTCGGTGATCGGCACGCCCAGGGGGGCGAACGGGCCGGCCGTGAGGTCGGAGATCGACCCGAGGTAGATGCAGCCGTTGTCGGCATTCACTGCCTCGGGACATGCCTCGCTGGACACGCCCGGGGCGTTGACCTCGCCGTCGCCGCCCTCCTCGTCACCTCCACCACGACAACCCGTGGCGAGCAACGCGAGTGCCGCAAGCAGCACTACTCCTGACTTGTGCACCTTCATCGGGCGCCTCCTTGTGGTGGTGGTGGTTCGGACGTGACCTGGCCGGTCCTCAGTAGCTGAAGGGCCAGCCCTTCCAGTAGTTGCGGATGCGGATCCAGATCCCGAAGAGGCCGCGAGGCTCGAACAGCAGGAAGCCGACGATCAGGAGGCCGTAGAGGATGGACTGCAACTGGAAGATGTTGGGGGTGTCGGTGACCTGGCTGCTGATGAACGGCAGGTAGTTCGGCAGCTCGCGGGTCAGGGTCGGCAGCAGCGAGATGAACAGCGCGCCCATCAGGGCGCCGCTCACCGTCCCGGCACCACCGATCAGCACCATCGCGATGAACTGCACCGACAGCAGCAGGTTGAACGACGCCGGGTCGAAGAAGCCGGTGATCATGAAGATCAGTGCGCCGCTGCAGCCCGCGTAGAAAGAGGAGATAGCGAAGGCCAGCGTCTTGGTGCGGGGCAGGTTGATCGCCATCATCTCGGCGGCCATGTCGCGGTCCCGGACGGCCATGAAGGACCGGCCGATCTTGGAGCGCGCGATGTTGCGGGCGGCGAGCGCGAACACCAGCAGCAGCACCAGGAGCAGGAGGTAGAGGTTCTGCTCCTCGGTGAACATCGAGGTGTCCTCGTTGAAGTGATAGCCGAAGAGCTCGGGTGTCGCCGCCTCCCGGCCGACGCCGGCACCGCCGGTGAGGTCGCTCCACTCCCGGAAGATGTGCTCGCCGATGAAGACGAGGCCGAGGGTGACGATCGCGAGGTAGAGCCCGCGCAGCCGGGTCGCCAGCGGCGCCACGATCACCCCGGCCAGCGCGGCCGCGATCCCGGCGGCCGGCAACCAGACCAGCATCGAGGTGATCCCGAGACCGATGGTCCGACCCTCCGGATCGCCCGAGATCGCGGACGCGGTGTAGGCGCCGACGCCGAGGAAGAAGGCGTGGCCGAGCGACACCTGACCGGCCAGCCCGGTCACGACGTTGAGTCCGAGCGCCCCGATGCCGAAGGCGAACGCCATCGCGAGGGTCTGCAGGGTCGGGTCGGAGACGCTGAAGGGGATCAGCAGTGCGACCAGCAGGATGATGCCGACCCAGATCTGCTTGGGGCGGGTGTTGAAGAGCGACAGCTCCTGCGCATAGGAGCGGTAGAACGTCGGCCGGCCGCGCATGGGCCGGGTCTTCTCCGGGAGGGCCGGGCCCGTCGTGAGCGTGTTCATACCCGCCTCACCTCCGCCGTACCGAAGATTCCATAGGGTTTGACGAGCAGCACCAACAGCATCAGGACGTACGGCGAGACGCTGGCCACGTTGTCGCCGAGCCAGGGTGCGAAGTCACGTTGGTAGGAGCCGACCATCGCCTCGACGACTCCGACGGCCAGGCCGCCGATCACCGCACCCGGCAGGGAGTCGAGGCCGCCGACGATGATCGCCGGCAGCGCGACCAGCGCCACGATCCACAGCTGCCGGTCGACGCCGGCGTTGGTGGCCAGCAAGGTGCCGGCGATCGCGGCGAGCGCGCCCGCCATCGCCCACGACATCGCGAAGACGTTGCCGACGCTGATGCCCTGGGTGAGGGCGGCCTCCTGGTCGAAGGACGCGGCACGCATGGCGAGCCCGAAGCGGGTGTAGCGGTAGAAGAGCAGCAGCCCCGTGAGCAGCACGATCAGCACGCCCACCATCACGATGTGGCGTTCCTGCACCTTCAACCCGAGAAGCGTCGCGCGCTCCAGCCCCCACGGGTTGGAGATCGGCCGGGCGCCAAGTCCGATGAAGCCACTGGCCACGACCCGGACGGCGATGTCGATGCCGATGGTGATGATCGCGACCACGAAGACGGGCCGCCCGACCATGGGGCGGATCGCGAGGCGCTCGATGATGAGCGCGAAGACCGCGGTCAGCAGCGCGGCCCCGGCCAGCGAGATGAAGAAGGACAGCCCGGTGAAGAGCACGAAGCCGAGGGCGGGCGCGAGGTAGGACGCGGCCACCGCCCCGCTCAGCATCAGGGCCGGTTGGGCGAAGCTGATGACACCGGTCGCCTTGTAGATGATCACGAACCCCAGCGCCAGCAGGGCATAGACCGACCCGGTGCCGAGTCCGCGGATCAGCGTCTCGAGGAACTCAGTCATCGT
>JBDSPC010000269.1:0-2845 GCA_039914485.1 Nocardioides sp. | reverse complement strand
GGCTCTTCGGCGCGGGCAGCCTCCAAGCCCTGCTGGATGACGAGAACGTCGAGAACGTCGACATCAACGGGTTCCAGAACGTCTACGTCGAGTACGCCGACGGCACGACCGCGAAGGTCCGACCGGTCTCGGGGTCCGATGAAGAGCTCATCGAGACGATCCAGACTTTGGCCGCCCACGAGGGCCTTTCGGCGCGCGCGTTCGACGTGGCAAACGTCCGGGTCAACCTCCGCCTCCCTGACGGATCGCGCCTGTACGCCGTCCAGTCGGTCACCAAGCAACCGGTGGTGTCGATCCGGCGGCACCGACACACCCGCGTCGCGCTCAAGGACCTGGTCGCTATGGACACGATCGACCAAGACCTGGCCGACTTCCTTGCTGCGTTGGTTCGCGCTCGGAAGAACGTCATGGTTGCCGGAGCCACGAGCGCCGGCAAGACGACGCTGCTGAGAGCGCTGGCCTCCGAGATTGGTTCTGAGGAACGGATCCTGACCGTCGAGCGCTCGCTCGAGCTCGGTCTCGATGAGGACACGGAAGCCCACCCCAACGCGATCGCCTTCGAGGAACGCCTGCCCAACACCGAAGGGGCGGGAGCGGTGACGATGGCCGAGCTCGTGCGCGACACGCTGCGGATGAACCCGTCCCGCGTGATCGTTGGCGAGGTCCTCGGCGACGAGGTCGTCACGATGCTGAACGCGATGACGCAGGGCAACGACGGTTCGCTGTCGACCATCCACTCGAACTCGTCGTCCGACGTGGTCCACAAGATCTCGACCTACGCCATCCAGGCACCCGAACGTCTGCCGTGGGAGGCGACCGTCCGCCTGGTTGCGTCGGCTCTCGACTTCATCGTCTTCATCCGCCGGGTTCGCACCGAGGATGGTCAGCGTCGTCGCGTTGAGTCCGTTCGTGAGGTCGCCGGCATCAACGAGGACGGCCACCTGCAGACCAACGAACTCTGGAGTCCCGACGGGCAAGGCAACGTCGTACGCCGTCACGGCGTACAGGTCCGCGCACACGACGACCTGGTCGCGGTCGGATGGCGACCGGAATCCAGTGGGCGGTCGTGATGATCGGCTTCCTTGCTGCCGTCGCGGCCGCTGCACTCGGGCTCCTCGTGCTGGCGCGGCTCGCCGGGGGCAAGTCGGCGCTGCCGCGCTTACGGGCTCCCCGCGCCCTCGATCGCACCAAGCTGCATCGGGTCGGCCTGGCGGTCACCTCCGGACTCGTAGCGATGCTGGTCACTCGCTGGCCGCTGGCGGGCGTTGCCACGGGTGTCCTCGCGTTGCTCTGGCCCCGGATCTTCGGTGCCGGCCGTCTCGGCCGCCGCCAGTTGGAGAAGATCGAGGCCGTCGCGGCGTGGACCGAGTCTCTGAGAGACACGGCCTCCGCGGCAGCGGGACTTGAGCAGGCGATCCCTGCGACCGTCAACGCCACGCATCCGCGGTTGAGGCCTGCTGTGCGCGAGCTGGCAGCGCGTCTCGATGGTCGAGTGCCCCTTCCGGAGGCCTTGGCCAGATTCGCCGACGACGTCGACGATCCATCCGCTGACATGGTCGTGGCGGCGCTCTCGCTCAACGCGCGTCAGCGGGCAGGCGGGCTCGAGCGCATCCTCACCTCACTGGCTGCCTCGTCGCGAGCCGAGTTGGAGATGCGCCGAAAGGTCGAGCTCGAACGGCGATCTTTGCGGCGGCAGGCCCAGCGCATCGCCTTCGCCGTGGTCGGGTTCGTGGCTCTCCAAGCGGTCTTCGCCCGCGGGTGGGTCGAGCCCTACTCGACGGCTCTCGGCCAGTTCGTCCTGGCGATCCTTGCGGCCGTCTTCGTGGGGGCCTTCATCCGCATGCGGTCACTCTCCAACAGCGAGCCCGAGGCCCGCTTCCTCACAGATTCCAATCAGCTCACCGAGATCGCCTCGTACAAACCACAGTTGAAGCCCGTCGGAGGTCGATCATGATCGGCTTCATGGTGGCTGCCGGGCTGATCGCGGTCGCCCTGCTCCATGGCTACTGGCTGGCACTCCCGGCGCGGACCGACTTGGTGAGCACGGTCCGGCGCTGGGACTCGTCAAGGGCGCGGGCATCCCGCATTCAGCGCATCGGCCTCGCGCCTGCCTCTGGCGGCGGCGGCAAGGTGCAGTCGTGGGTGGCGGAGCAGGTCGTTCGCCGCACTCGAGACATCAAGGGCCTCACGCAAGACCTCGCCGTCACCGGCAGCAGTCTTGAGCAACACATCGGCAAGACGACGACCTTGGCGGTCGTCGGATTCATCGGCCCCGTGGTCATTCTCGGCATCTTCAACGCCATTGGCCTTGGCCTGCCCGTGATGCTCGGTCCGCTGGCGGGGTCCGTGCTCGCTGCCGGGATGCTCGCGGTGACACGGCAGGAGCTCACGGTGAGCGCCAACAAGAGGCGCGCCGAGTTCAAGCGAACCCTCTCGGTCTACCTCGACCTCGTCGCGATGTCGATGCAAGCGGGCCGCGGCCACGCCGAGGCGCTACCGGCGTCCGCGGCGATTGGGAGCGGCTGGGCCTTCACCCACCTCCAGGACGCGATCGACGGGGCGAGATTCTCCGGGACCACCGCCTGGCATGCGTTGGGTCAACTCGGCGAACGGTTCGGCATCCGTGAGCTGACCGACCTCGACGCCGCGCTCACCCTCGCGAACGAGGACGGGGCCAAGGTGCGAACCACCCTTTTTTCTCGCGCCGAGACGTTGCGTTCCGAGCGCATCGCGGACGCCGAGGCCGCCGCTGCCCAAGCCACCGAGTCGATGAGGTTCGCGCTCATCGTCATGGTCTTCGCCTTCCTGAGCTACGAGCTCTACCCCTCGGTCGCTCGGCTCTTCG
>JBDSPC010000247.1:0-12202 GCA_039914485.1 Nocardioides sp. | reverse complement strand
ATGCTGGGGGCCTGAGCCATGCGCCAGTACTGGGTCGCCCCGGTCGGCCCGTTCCACACCGCCGACGGCACCGCGTACGCCACGTCGATCACGCTGACCGACGTCTCACCCGCACCCCAGATCACACTCCCGGCGAACATGCTGGAGATCGGGTCCGAGATCGAGCTGGAGGCGTCCGGGTTCTTCTCCAACACCGCCACCCCGACGCTGCTGCTGGGGTTCTACCTCGGCGGTGTCGCGGGGGTGGCGCTTGCTGCATCAACGGCCGTCACCACAACCACCGCCGCGGTCGCGTGGCCCTTCCAGTTGCGGTACCGCGGCGTCGTCCGGTCCATCGGCGCCGCGGGGTCGATCGTCGGTCAGGGTCGCCTCTACCTGCCCACGTCGCTGGTCGCGTCGACGACCAGGTTCATTCCAGAGACCGCGGCGCTTCGCACAGTCGCGATCGACACCACCGTCGCGAAGACCGTCACGGTGGGCGCCCAGTGGGGCACGTCGTCTGCGTCGAACACGCTGACGTGTCAGGACCTGTCCGTCAGGTTGGTCACGTGATGCGCCGCCTGCTCCCCGCGGGCCTGGTGCTCGCCATCGTCGCCGCCGTCCTGCTCGCCGTGGGCGCGCTCGGGCAGTCGCCCGCACCGTCGGCGTGCGTCTACCCGACGGGCACGATCACCGAGGCCAAGGCCCTGGCGTACAGCAGGTGCCGGTTCGACGAGCTGGCCACGCCAGCCCCCACGGTCACCGCCACTGTGACATCGACGGTGACCGCTACGGCTACCGCGACGGTGACCACCACAGTGACGGCAGATCCGACCCCCACGCCCACGCCCACACCGACGCCCACACCACCTCCGGCGACCGGCTTCCCGGACGCCAGCAACACGGGTGTGCCGGCAGGAACCACGCTGACCGACTACACCGGACCGAGCGAGATCACCGTCGCCAACACCGCCATCAGCGGCAAGCGCCTCGGCTGCATGGTCATCAAGGCCCCCGGGGTCACCATCCGCAACTCCAAGATCACCTGCGCCGGCACCTACGGCGTGTACGTGGACGACAAGATGTTCACCGGGGTCAGGCCGATCATCGAGGACACGGAGATCACCTGTAGCAACGGTCCCGGTGCGGGCGTTGGTGAGGCCCACGTCGTGCTGCGCCGCGTCAACATCCACGGCTGCGAGAACGGCGTCGACGCCAACCAGGACATCCTCATCGAGGACTCCTACATCCATGACCTCTACAACGGTGGCGACGCCCACATGGACGGCATCCAGTTCGCCTGGCACTGGGGCGGCACCGACTACGTGTGCTGCGCGAAGGACATCACCATCCGGCACAACACGATCTACGCGGTGGACCCGTCAGGAGCGTTCGGCACGTCAGCAATCATCTCCAACCCCAACGCTGACGAGAACATCCTCATCGAGAACAACCTCCTTGCTGGCGGCGCGGCCACCGTCTACTGCAACCGTCCTGGCAAGGGCGTCAACTACCGCCTGATCGGTAACCACTTCAGCACCAAGTTTGGTCCGAGCGTTGGGTTCTACTTCCCATCAACGGATTGTGCTGATGAGACTCAGTCGGGCAACGTCTTCCACGAGTCCGGCCAGCCGATCACGCTCGACTAAGGAAGGGAACACATCTGATGAACACCCTGACCGTCAAGTTCCGCAACGCCGAAGAGGCCGCACGATGTGACCTCACCCGGCTCGGCAACGTCGCAGCAGCGTCCGAAGATGGCCTGACCGTCCGAGTCGAGGATGTGGACCTCGCCGAGTGGGCGCCCGGCCGGTCCCGACACGTCGAGACCGATCAGACACTCGGAGTGATCCGCGCTGCAATGGCCGCGTGCGGCGTCTGGGCCGAGGTCTCCACGTGAGCACCGACACCCGTTACCCCGCGAAGTACGGCGCCTGCATTATGTGCGGCGCGAAGCAGGGTGAGACCTGCACTGTCATCAGCGGCTCCGGTGAGCCCGGCGACCAGCCCGGTGATTCCCGCACGTACCCGCACGGCAACCGGACCCGGCCCGAACAGATCGGGACGATCTACGACCCCGCTCGGAGCGGGCCGTTCGTCGCTGTCAAGGACGAGCCCGACCACTACGCCAACTAGGGGGCGGTAGCCCATGGCCTACCGGTCGTCGACGATCCACCCGGGCGCCACCACCGCCACCCCGGCCTACGCAGTCCCCGCCGGGGCCGCTGCCGACGACATCGCCGTCGTCGGCATGTTCACCCAGGATGCCGGTGCGATCACGCCCCCGGCCGGGTTCACCCTGAAGTACGACAGCGGCATCGTCAACGCCTACCGCCACGTCATCTTCTGGAAGCGCCTGACCGGTGCTGACAGCGGGTCGTACACGTTCACCATGGCGGGCTCTTCCTACTGCGAGGGCACCTGCGTCCTGTTCTCAGGCCGGGCCACCACGGGCGACCCGTTCACCGCCACGGACTCGGCCACCGACCCCTCGAACACCGCGATCACGGTCACCGCGCTCACCGCGGCCGCGAGCGACGACCTTGTGGGCTTCGCGCACCAGTTCAACGGCGGCGCCTGGACACCCCCGTCTGGGATGACGGAGCGGCAGGACGCGTCAGCCTCGTCCACCCTCGACACGGCCGACGCCGTGACCGCCGGGTCCACCGGGAACATGACCTTCACGTGTGCGGGCGGCGCGTCCGGGATGAAGGCGTTCCTCGGGGCACTGACCGCCCTGCTCGCCGCTGCTGTCGGGGAGACCCATGCGCCGTGGCTGCTGCGTCCGCCCGGCAGGATCTCACCGGCTGGGCGCAGCACGGCGTGGCTGGGCACCGGAGACGTCGCCAGCGGCACCGCCTTCGCGGTCCCCGCCACCGACCCTGCGGGGCTCGCTGACAGTCTCGTCATCGACCGCGGCCTCACGTCCACCGACCCCGCAGGCCTGACCGACACGCTGGCCTACGAGCAGGGCAAGGCACTCACGGACTCGGCAGGGCTCACCGACTCGGCGGCGCTCACGCTCAGCCTGGCGCTCACCGACGCGACCGGCCTGACCGACTCCGCGACCGTGGAGAACGCGCGCCTGGTCACGGCCACCGACACGACCGGCCTCACCGACAGCGTGGTGCTCGACCGCGGCACCGTCATCACCGACAGCACCGGCCTCACGGACACGACCACGGTCGCGCTCGACCTGGCGCGGACATTCACCGACACCACCGGCCTCACCGACAGCACCACGATCGACAACGGCAAGGCCGTCACCCAGAACGACACCACGGGCCTCACAGACTCCACAGTCCTCGACCGCGGCACGGTCGCCACAGACACGACCGGCCTCACCGACAGCGCCTCCCTGGCACTCTCACGAGCCGTCACGGACAGCACCGGGCTCACCGACTCGACCACCATCGAGAACGCCAAGACCGTCACCGCCAACGACACGGCCGGGCTCACCGACGCCGTCGTGCTCCAGCTCTTCAAGGCGATCACCGACACCGCCGGGATGGCCGACCTCGCAGCCCTGACCCGCGGCATGGTCGCCACCGACACGACCGGCCTCCTCGACACCGTCGACGTTGTCCACGGCTCCGCACAGACGCTGACCATCACGGACACCACCGGCCTCACCGACACGGCCACCATCGTGCTCGTCCCGACCATCACCGATGCCCTCATCCTCACCGCCCGCAACGCCCCCGCCGCACACAACGTCACGGGCGCACCCCCGGCACACACCGTCACCACAGCCCCGGCCGCCCACACCGTGAGGAACACCTGATGGAGCTCGACACCCTGACCCGGTACACCGACGACCCCGACCGCTTCATCGACCGCACCATCACCCAAGGCCCCAACGGGCTACCCCTGACCTTCACCGTGATGGTCGGTCCCGGTCCCGGCGCCTACACCATCGCCGCCACCTGGCTCGGCGCCGCCGGACCCGAACGCGTCCTACGAGTGCCCGTGTCCACCCTCACCGCCGGCACCTACCACCTGTACGGGCAGGTCCCCGGCAGCAACGACCTCGACCTCGGCTGGGTGCAGATCATCGACCGCACCTGACCCCACCCGGCACGAACAAGGCCCCGGCCCTCCACACGCGGAGGAGCCGGGGCCCTTTCGTCATACCCGGAGACGAGCCAACGCCCGCCTCACCCGACGCATGTACCGCGCACGACGCCACGCCCGGAACCGCGCGATCATCGACGACACCCGCCCAGTGGACAATCGGCCTTGACCCGTTCCAGACACTCGCGACACCGTCGCTTCCCCGTCTGACCCTCGCACCGGTGGAAGTGCCAGCCGCTCAGGATGATGAAGAGTGCGATCTTCTCGATCTTGCTCGTCAGCGTCCTGCCGCAGTCCCAGCACTGGAGGATCATTGGGTCTAGGCCGACAATGCCCGCGACCTTCCCTGACACTGTTGGCCGCTGCAACTCCGGCTCTCCGATGGTCGCCATCTCCGCGAAGTGCTCAGCCGCGTCTGCTTCGATCTGCTCTCGCGTCATGCTCATCGGCACAACTCGATCCCACTCACGCCGACCCACGACCGCTCACCGACCGCCACGTCGAACGCCTTCGACACCAGCACGGGACGAGTCACCTGCACCGTGGGGCCATTGACCCTGCGGACCACCGCGGACGACGGAAACTCACCCGCCGGCAACGGCTCACAGTCGAAGTCCTGGGCCGACGAGCCAGCAACCTCGGGCCGCTCCGCGTAGACGACCTCCTGCGTAGCGACACCAGCCACGCCGACGGTGGCGAGCACCGCGACAGCCATCACGTTGTGCACGAGCTTACGGGCGAAGGACTGGCGAAACGTCATGACACCAGTATGTACATCTGTCTTTACAGACGTCAATACGTTTGGGAGGATTGCTCCATGACCTCACCCAAAGACGTCAATACGTCCGCTAGCGTTCCGACTGTGGGCAAGCCGAAGATGGTCATGCGGTCGCTCCGCGTGCCCGAGTCGCTCTGGGAGCGCGCGAAGGACAAGGCCGACGGCGAGGACAAGAACATCTCCGACGTCGTCCGCGAACTGCTGACCGAGTGGGTGGAGAAGTGAGCGCACTCGTGGTCGTGAACTTCACGACCGCCAGCACCACAGCCACCTACGACACCGCCAACATCACGGCCCCGGACGACGTCCACTACCTCACGGCGGCCGCCACCGGGGTGACCTTCCAGGTCACGCCCCACGAGCCCCGCGAACGCTGAGCCCTAGCTCCCACGAAAGCGCCCTCGGCTGATGCTGGGGGCGCTTTGTCGGTGCCGACGTCTAGCGTCACCGCCATGCTCACAGTCCGCGACACGATGATGCTCGACTTCGAGCGCAGCTGGTTCAAGTTCGCCGGCGCGAAGGAGTCCGCGATCCACGACGCGTTCAGATGGTCCCCGACCCGGCATTACCAGGTGCTCAACGAGCTGCTCGACCGGCCTGCGGCCCTGGCGTACGACCCGATGCTGGTACGCCGACTCCTCCGCCTCCGCGCGCGACGATTGGCCAACCGCGGCGCCGGTCGGATGGCATCGTCCTGAGACCGCCGATATGGGGCAGAACGTGGGGCACACCACGATCCAGCGAGGTCGGGCGACGTCATGTCAGACACACACGCACACCCGACCCAGCCCCAGTTTCACGCCTGAACAGGCACCATCAGCAGACCATCCCGTGCGACGTCAGAAGCGACGGATTGGATTAAAAGTCCGACGCTCTACCAACTGAGCTAAGGGCCCTCGGGCGCAGCCTATCGAGCCGCCTCGCGGTGCGGGCGAGGTGTCCGTACGCGCGACCGAGCGCGCTCCGTAGGCTGCCGCCATGAGTGGATACCAGGTGGACGAGGCGACACCCGAGGAGATCGAGGCGGAGCGGACGACCTACGCACCGATCGCCGACGCGACCCGGCGGCTGGCCGACCTCAGCATCCGCACGCGGGTCTCCCCCGAGGACGCGGCCATCGCCCACGAGCACCTCGAAGCGGCGATCGCCCTGCTCGGCAAGGACGTCGACGCGGAGCCGTACGGCGTTCGCTACTCCCGCAGTGGCGTCACCCGTGCCTGGGGCAACGCCGTGGTCGGCATCCGCAACCCGATCGCGCCGCCGCTGACCATCGTCAGCGACGAGGACGGGGTGTCGGCGGAGTTCGAGCTGTCGGCGGCGTACGAAGGACCGCCCAGCCTCGTGCACGGGGGCGTCTCCGCCCTGGTCCTCGACCAGCTTCTCGGCGAGGCGGCCGCGGCGGCCGGCAAGCCGGGCATGACGGGCACGCTGACCATGCGCTACCGACGCGGGACGCCCCTGGGTGCCCTGCGCGGTGAGGCACACGTCGATCGGATCGAGGGCATCAAGACGTACGTCGTCGGGCACATCGCCGACGCCGAGGGTGTCTGCGTCGAGGCGGAGGGCGTGTTCATCCTGCCCAGGTGGGCTCGCGCCGACGAGTCCGCGCCGACGAAGTTCGAGTAGAGCTCAGCGCTGCTCGGAGTGGACGCCGCGCGTACCGCTGTCGGTGAGACGCGCTTCCTCCTCGGCCAGCGCCTCCAGCTCCTGGCGGCGTGAGGTCTCGAGCATGGCCCGCGCGGCGTCGTAGGCCCCCGGATCCGACACGAGGTCGGTCGCCCCGCGACGCAGTCGCGCCAGCGCGGCCCGGGCGAAGATCTGCTGCTCGGTCGTGGTGCGCTCGGAGCGGCCGCGTCCCAGGAACGAGATGAACCAGTGCAGGACCGCGGTGACGCGGTTCTTGAAGCCGGTGATGTAGACGAGGTGGACGGCCAGCCACATGAGCCAGGCGATGAGGCCGGTGAGACGCAGCTTGCCGACCATGGCGACGGCGTTGAAGCGGCTGATGATCGCCATCGAGCCCTTGTCGAAGTATTTGAACGGCTCCTGCGGCGCCCGGTCCTCGAGCCGGTTGCGGATCTCCTTGGCGGCGTACTTGGCGCCCTGGATGGCCACCTGCGCAACACCGGGGAGGTTGTCGAGGGCGATCATGTCGCCGACGACGAAGACCTCGGGGTGGCCGGGGAGCGTGAGGTCGGGGTTGACGCCGATCCGACCGGCGCGGTCGAGCGGGGCGCCGGTCTGCTCGGCAAGGGTCTTGCTGAGGCCGCTGGCCTGGACGCCGGCCGCCCAGATCTTGGTCACGGTGTTGATGCGCTCGACGCGCCCGTCCTTGAACTTCATCTCGATGCCGCGCTCGTCGACCTCGGTCACCATGGCGCCGAGGATGACCTCGACACCGAGCTTCTCGAGCTCGCTCTTCGCCTTCGTGCCGAGCTTCTGTCCGAACGGCGGCAGCACCTGGGGCGCCGCGTCGAGCAGGATCACCCGGGCGGTGCGGGTGTTGATGGCGCGGAAGTCGCGCTTGAGCGTGCGGTGCGCGAGCTCGGCGATCTGGCCGGCCATCTCCACGCCGGTGGGGCCGGCGCCGACGACCACGAAGGTCAGCAGGTGGTCGACGTTGTCGCCACGGTTGGCGCCGAGCTCTGCCATCTCGAAGGCGCCGAAGATGCGGCCCCGGAGCTCGAGGGCGTCGTCGATGCTCTTCATGCCGGGGGCGTGCTCGGCGAAGTGGTCGTTGCCGAAGTAGGACTGGGTGGCGCCGGCAGCGACGATCAGCGAGTCGTAGGGCGTGACCGTCTCGCGACCGAGGACGTGGCTGGTGACCGTGCGCGCCTCGAGGTCGATGCCGGTGACCTGACCGAGCAGCACCTGCGCGTTGTCCTGGCTGCTGAGCACCTCGCGGGTGGGCGGCGCGATCTCGCCCTCGCTGAGGATCCCGGTCGCGACCTGGTAGAGCAGCGGCTGGAAGAGGTGGTGGGTCGTCTTCGCGAGCATCGTCACGTCGACGGGCGCTCGGCGCAGCGCCTTGGTGCCGAAGAGGCCTCCGAAGCCGGAACCGATCACGACCACCTTGTGGCGGGTGGGTGCCTGGACGCTCGACATGTCAATCCTCTCGAAGCCGCTCGTTGCCTGATGGGGCCTTCCCCCAGTGTCCCGCTTCCGGGGGGTCGCACGCGAACTCGGGAGCAGGTCTGGTTGGTCACACTCTGGGCACCCGAAAAGAAAAAAGTTCGCGACACGTTTGACTAGGTCCCCACCTGGGTACTCGGGGCCCGCTGGACTGTCCACACCAGGTCCACTCGAGAGAACACCTTGCCACTGAACCACGATCCGTTGTCACTGTCGCAAACCCCGCGTGCGGCCGCCGACGCGAGGCGCTGGGTCGCGCGCATTTGCCGCGAGCTCGGCCGCGACGACCTGATCGAGTGTGCCGAGCTGGGCACCGCGGAGCTCGTGGCCAACGCGATCCTGCACGGCGTGGCGCCGATCTCGGTGCGGGTGCGCGGCACGGCCACGCACCCCCGCATCGAGGTCCTGGACGGTTCGCCGTTGGCGCCCGTGCCCGCCGCCAACGCGGTGGAAACGGACGACTTCCTGGCCACCTTCGGCCGGGGTCTGTCGATGGTCGCCATGTCCGCCGTCGCCTGGGGCGCCTCGATGGAGGCCGACGGCAAGGTCGTTTGGTTCGAGCCCGCCTCCGGCGTCGGCGACCAAGCGGCTGCCGCGCCCGTCTTCGACAGCCACGCCGAGCCCGATGTCGAGGCGCGCAGCGACCAGGCCGTCGCCGTACGCCTCCTGGGGTTGGACGTGCCCCTGGCCACGGCCCTGGGCCGTCAGTACGCCGACCTGCGCCGCGAGCTCCGGCTGCTGGCCGTCGCCCACCAGGACGCCTATCCGCTAGCCGCCAACCTGTCGGCGATGTTCTCCAGCTATGAGCGGCAGTTGCCGCGCGACGTGCACTTCGCGGTCAAGCGAGCCCGTCGGGCCAGTGCGGCGACGATCGACCTCAACGTCACCGTGGAGCCGGAAGCGGCGCCCATCCTGACCACGATGCTGGAGATGTTCGACCTGGCCGACGCCTTCTGCAAGGCCGAGCGGCTGCTGTCGATCCAGCGCACACCCGAGCAGCGCGCCTTCCACGTCTGGTATCTCACCGAGTTCATCCGCCAGATCGACGGCGAGGCACCCATCACGTTCCGGCAGTCCGACTCCGCGCGCTCGCTCGGCAACCAGCAGGTTTCGTGACGCAACGGCTCCGGGCCGCCGACCTCGCCCTGGTCGCCGCCGGAGGGGCCTCGGGTGCCGTGCTGCGCTGGAGCTTCGGGGAGCTCGCGCCGCAGGGGTCCGGCTTCCCGTGGACGACGTTTGCGATCAACGTCGCCGGCTGCCTCGCGCTCGGGTTGCTCCCGCTCGTCGCGCCGCGTGACCACCGCCTGACGCTGCTGCTGGGGCCGGGGCTGCTGGGCGGGTTCACGACGGTCTCGACGTACGCCGACCAGGCGCGTGGCCTTGCCGCCGACGGCGACGTCGCGCTGGCCGGGCTCTATGTCATCGGCACGCTCGCCGTCGCCCTCGCCGCGGCCGTCGTCGGACGCCGGCTGGCCCGGCGCCCCGAGCCCGAGGACGCGCTCACGTGACCGCGCTGCTCGTGGCCCTCGGGGCCGCCGTGGGCGCTCCCCTGCGATACGTGCTGGCGCACCTGCTCGACGGCCGCTGGCCCGCGGGGACGATGGCCGCCAACGTGCTCGGATCGCTGCTCATCGGCTTCTTCTCGGCGCTCGCGCTCGGCGGTCACGCCTGGGCGCTCCTCGCGACCGGTCTCTGCGGCGCCCTGACGTCGTTCTCCTCGTTCGCAGTGCAGTCCGTTGAGCGAGGGCCTCGGGTCGGCTCTGCGTACGCCGCCGCGACGATCGGACTCGCCGTGGCGGCCTGCGCCCTCGGCTTCGCTCTCGGCACGCTGGTCTGAGTCCGGGTCAGGCGTAGCCGAGCTCGTCGAGGCGCGCGTCGTCGATGCCGAAGTGGTGCGCGATCTCGTGCACGACGGTGATCCGCACCTCGTCGGACAGCTCCTCGGGCGTCTCGCACATCGCGAGGAGGTTGGCGCGGAACAGCAGGATCCGGTCGGGCAGGTCACCGGCGTGGTTGGCGGCCCGCTCGGTCAGCGCCACACCGTCGTAGATGCCCAGCAGGTCGGGGTCCTCGACCGGCGCGTGCTCCTCGACGAGGACGACGACGTTGTGCACCCGTGCCGCGATCTCGGCCGGCATCGAGTCGAGGGCCTCGTCGACCAGTCGGTCGAAGGTGTCGGCGTCGATCTCGAGGGGCATGTCGCCAGCGTAGAAGGCGACGAAATGTCGAACGCCCCGGATCTGTGATCCGGGGCGTTTCGGTGGCGACCCTGACGAGACTCGAACTCGCGACCTCCGCCGTGACAGGGCGGCGCGCTAACCAACTGCGCTACAGGGCCATATGCATTTCTTGCTTCTTGCGAAGCGGGTGGAACTCTAACCCAAACCCGGCGCCGCCTCCCAATCGGGAGGGGGTCGGACCCAGGTCGTACCCCCAACGGGATTCGAACCCGTGCTACCGCCGTGAAAGGGCGACGTCCTAGGCCGCTAGACGATGGGGGCCTGCCTGTCGAGGCCTGGTTGACACCGGGTCCCTGAGGCGTCGTACAGCATAGGGCCACGCCTCGGAGCCACCCAAAAACCGAGCTCTTTCGCGGGGCCCCTCCCCCCACTCGCGGGCTTACGAAGATAGCCTCCGTGATCGTGAGCACCCAGGCGAACCCCCTGCGCTTCCTCGTCGTCGACGACACCGAGGACATTCGCGACCTGATGGCGCGCATGGTCGTACGCCTGGGACATCTCGCCGACGAGGCCGCCGACGGCGTCGAAGCCGTGGAGGCGATCCAGAAGACGGCGTACGACGTCATGCTGCTCGACCTGTCGATGCCGCGGATGGGCGGCGAGGACGTCGTGCGCTGGCTCAACGAGAACCCCGACCACGGCGCGGGACTGCGCGTGGTCGTCATCACCGCCTGGGCCGGCGAACGTCGGGCCGTGCTCCAGGAACTGGGCGTCTCGTCCGTGCTGCACAAGCCGCTGCGAACCCAGCAGTTGCGCGACCTCGTCGATGAGGTTCGCCCAGATACTCGCTCATAGGGCCCTGCGCAACGTAAAGTTCGCCGCGGGTCGGTCGGGAGGACCGCCCGAACCGCTGCGCCTCGGACCCGGGGCCGGCGTAGATTCGACGAGAGGGACCCCCCATGATGAACAAGTTCATGCAGCGACGCGCAGCCAAGCGAGCGGCCGACCAGGTCTTCGGCCTGTACTCCTGGCGTCCGAGCGGCCCCGGTCGCTGATCGACAACGCGAGCGACGGGCCAGGCCCCGTCCAGATCGAGAGCGCCGAGGCGACCACAGGTCGCCTCGGCGCTGTTCTCCGAGCACCTCGCGACACGGGCATCACAGCCCTCGGCCCGCACGGACCCTGGCTGGCCACTGACCTCGCCACCGCCAAGCGGGTGCTGACGGACGCCGCCACCTTCGACTTCCCGGCCACCGTGAGCCGAGGAACCGACATGTCCGCGAGTGCTGGCGACAGCCGCACCGGTCACCTCGTCTACGCGACGTTGACGCCCGGGCAGGTGGCGAGGGGCCGCGAGGTCTTTGCCCGCGAGTGGACCGCTGCGCTCGCGGGAGCACCGGACACCGAGTTCGAGGCGATGGACCTGCTGCGTCGCCCCGTGGCGCGGGCGACCTGCGCGGCCGTGCTCGACCTCGACGACCACGCCCGGGACGTGATCGCCGACCGGGTGCTGGGCTGGATCGACGCGTTGGCGCCGGTCATCTCGAGCCGCCGCACCCCACGCCGCTGGAGCCGTGCACGCCGTGGGGAGCTGCGCGCTCGTCTCCTTCTCGAGGAGAGCCTGGCCGACGTCTCGGCGAGACGCGACGCACGTGACACGCCCCAGGCGATCGCCAACCTGCTCGCCGCCGGGATCCAGGTGCCGATCGCCGCAGGAGCCTGGCTGCTGGTGCTGCTCGCCGCCCACCGGGACCACGAGGTCGATCCCGACCACGCCGTGTGGGAGGCGTTGCGGCTGGCCCCGCCGACCTGGGTGACCGCCCGGGTGACCACGACCCCCGTGTCGATCGGCGACCAACGCCTGCCCGCTGGCGCCGTCGTCATGGTGAGCCCGCTCCAGCTCGGCCGCCTCGTGGAGCTGGCTCCGGACGGTGCGGGCGAGCTCGCTGACTTCTGCCCAGGCCGCTGGCGCCGCGACGACATCCGCCCGGGCGCCTGGCTCCCGTTCGGTGCCGGCGCGCACGCCTGTCCCGGGCGAAACCTCGGCCTGGCCGTGCTG
>JBDSPC010000199.1:0-7229 GCA_039914485.1 Nocardioides sp. | reverse complement strand
GTGAAGTCCAGCCGCGAGGCAGTGGGCGAGTTCGAGCACCGCGCGGCCGCGGTCATCGTGACCAGCGGCGGCATCGGCCACAACCACGAGCTGATGCGCCGCAACTGGCCCACCGAGCGCGTCGGGGCCGCGCCCGCGCACATGATCAGCGGCGTCCCGGCCCATGTGGACGGCCGGATGCAGGCCATCTCGGAGGAGGCCGGCGCGACGATGGTCAACAAGGACCGGATGTGGGCCTATGTCGAGGGCATCCACAACTGGGACCCGGTCTGGCCGGACCACGCGATCCGCATCCTGCCCGGTCCGTCGTCGATGTGGTTCGACGCCACCGGCCGCCGGCTCGAGGGCATGTCGGGCGTCCCCGGCGCGGACTCGATCGGCGCCATGAAGCAGATCCTGGCCACCGGCTTCGACTACTCGTGGTTCGTGCTGACCCAGTCGATCATCGAGAAGGAGTTCGCCCTCTCGGGCTCCGAGCAGAACCCCGACATCACCGGCAAGGACCTGAAGTTCCTGCTCAAGAGCCGTCTGGCCAAGGGCGCGCCCGGCCCGGTCGAGGCGTTCAAGGAGCACGGCGAGGACTTCGTGGTCGCCGAGACCCTCGACGAGCTGATCGAGGGCATGAACAAGCTGGCCCGGGGCGCGCAGCTCGACCCCAGCGAGATCGAGCGCCAGATCGTCGCCCGTGACCGGGAGCTCGACAACGACTTCTCCAAGGACGTCCAGCTGATGGCGATCGCCAACGCCCGCCGATCGCGGACGGACAAGCTGATCCGGGTCGCCAAGCCGCACCGCATCCTGGACCCGGAGCACGGGCCACTCATCGCCGTACGCCTCAACATCTTGAGCCGCAAGACGCTCGGCGGACTGGAGACCAACCTCGACAGCCAGTGCGTGGCGGCCGACGGTGCGGTCATTCCGGGCCTGTACGCCGCAGGCGAGGTCGCTGGCTTCGGCGGCGGCGGTGTGCACGGCTACAACGCGCTCGAGGGCACCTTCCTGGGCGGCTGCATCTTCTCGGGGCGGGCCGCGGGACGGGCGATCGCCCGCGGTACGGACGGGTAGCAAACCGCGTGACCCGGGTCTCGTTAGCCTTCGGCCCATGTTCACCAAGGTGCTCGTCGCCAACCGCGGCGAGATCGCGATCCGTGCTTTCCGTGCTGCCTATGAGATCGGGGCGCGCACCGTCGCGGTGTTCCCCCACGAGGACCGCGGGTCCGAGCACCGGCTGAAGGCCGACGAGGCCTACGAGATCGGCGAGCGCGGCCACCCGGTCCGGGCCTACCTCGACCCGGACGCGATCGTCGCGGTCGCACTCAAGTCGGGCGCGGACGCGGTCTACCCGGGCTACGGCTTCCTGTCGGAGAACCCGGCGCTGGCCGAGGCGTGCGCCAACGCGGGCATCACCTTCATCGGCCCGACGGCCGAGGTGCTCACCCTGACCGGCAACAAGGCACGAGCGATCGCCGCGGCCAGGGCGGCCGGTGTGCCGACCCTGCGCAGCGTCGAGCCCGGCACCGACGTGGACGCGCTGATCGCGGCGGCCGAGGAGATCCCGGTGCCGCTCTTCGTCAAGGCCGTGGCCGGCGGTGGCGGACGCGGCATGCGCCGGGTCGACGACCGCTCGCAGCTGCGCGAGGCGATCGAGACCTGCATGCGCGAGGGAGAGGGTGCCTTCGGCGACCCGACCGTCTTCATCGAGCAGGCCGTCGTCGACCCGCGGCACATCGAGGTGCAGATCCTGGCCGACGGTGAGGGCAACGTGATGCACCTCTTCGAGCGCGACTGCTCGGTGCAGCGGCGCCACCAGAAGGTCATCGAGATCGCGCCCGCGCCCAACCTCGACCCGGAGCTGCGCGATCGCATGTGCGCCGACGCGGTCCGGTTCGCGACCGAGATCGGCTACCGCAACGCCGGCACGGTCGAGTTCCTGCTCGATCCCGAGGGCAACTACGTCTTCATCGAGATGAACCCGCGGATCCAGGTCGAGCACACCGTCACCGAGGAGATCACCGACGTCGACCTGGTGCAGTCGCAGATGCTGATCGCGTCCGGTTCGACACTGGCCGACCTCGGGCTCTCCCAGGAGACGGTCACGGTGCGCGGTGCCGCGCTCCAGTGCCGGATCACCACCGAGGACCCGGCCAACGGCTTCCGCCCCGACACGGGCAAGATCACGACCTACCGCTCCCCCGGCGGCTCCGGCGTCCGCCTCGACGGCGGCACGACCTACACCGGCGCTGAGGTCAGCGCCCACTTCGACTCGATGCTGGCCAAGCTGACCTGTCGGGGCCGCACCTTCGACAAGGCCGTCGAGAAGGCACGTCGAGCCGTCGCCGAGTTCCGCATCCGGGGCGTGTCCACCAACATCGCCTTCCTCCAGGCGGTGCTCGACGACCCCGACTTCGCGGCCGGTCGCGTCACCACCTCCTTCATCGAGACCCACCCGCAGCTACTCTCGGCCCGCGCCTCCGGCGACCGCAGCAGCAAGCTGCTGACCTACCTCGCCGATGTCACCGTCAACCAGCCGCACGGCCCGGCCCCGGTCAAGATCGACCCGGTCACGAAGCTGCCCAACATCAAGCTGGACGTCCCGGCACCCGACGGCACCCGCCAGCTGCTCCTGCAGCTCGGCCCCGAGGAGTTCGCCCGTCGGCTGCGCGCCCAGGACACCGTGGCGGTCACCGACACCACCTTCCGCGACGCGCACCAGTCGTTGCTCGCGACCCGGGTCCGCACCCGCGACCTGGTCGCGGTCGCCGGGCACGTGGCCCGCACGACGCCACAGCTGTGGTCCCTCGAGGCGTGGGGCGGTGCGACGTACGACGTCGCGTTGCGCTTCCTCGCCGAGGACCCGTGGGAGCGACTGGCCAAGCTGCGCCAGGCGGTGCCGAACATCTGCCTGCAGATGCTGCTGCGCGGCCGGAACACGGTCGGCTACACGCCGTACCCCACCGAGGTCACCGAGGCCTTCGTGCAGGAGGCCGCGGCCACCGGCATCGACGTGTTCCGGATCTTCGACGCCCTCAACGACGTGGAGCAGATGCGACCGGCGATCGAGGCGGTGCGCGCCACCGGCACGACCGTCGCGGAAGTCGCGCTCTGCTACACCGGCGACCTGTCCGACCCCGACGAGTCCCTCTACACCCTCGACTACTACCTGAAGCTCGCGGAGCGGATCGTCGACGCCGGCGCGCACGTCATCGCGATCAAGGACATGGCTGGGCTGTTGCGGGCGCCGGCCGCGCGCACGCTGGTGACCGCGCTGCGCACGGAGTTCGACCTGCCGGTGCACCTGCACACCCACGACACCCCCGGCGGCCAGCTCGCAACCCTGCTCGCCGCGATCGAGTCGGGCGTCGACGCGGTCGACGCCGCGTGCGCGTCGATGGCCGGCACCACGTCACAGCCGGCGTTGTCCGCGCTGGTGTCCGCGACCGACCACAGCCCCCGCGAGACCGGGCTGTCGCTGGCGCACGTCAACGCGCTGGAGCCCTATTGGGAGGCGACCCGCCGCGTCTACGCGCCCTTCGAGTCCGGCCTGCCCGCGCCGACCGGTCGCGTCTACCGCCACGAGATCCCCGGCGGCCAGCTGTCCAACCTGCGCCAGCAGGCGATCGCGCTCGGCCTCGGCGAGAAGTTCGAGCAGGTCGAGGACATGTATGCCGCGGCCAACGACATCCTCGGCAACGTCGTCAAGGTGACGCCCTCCTCCAAGGTCGTCGGCGACCTCGCGCTGCACCTTGTCGCGGTGGGCGCGGACCCGCGCTCCTTCGAGGACGACCCGGGGTCGTTCGACATTCCCGACTCCGTCATCGGCTTCCTCAACGGCGAGCTCGGAGACCCGCCCGGCGGCTGGCCCGAGCCGTTCCGCACCAAGGCGCTGGCTGGTCGCACCTGGAAGCAGGCGTCGTCCACGCTCACGCCCGAGCAGTCCGCGGCGCTGGCCACCGACCGCCGAGCGACCCTCAACGAGCTGCTCTTCCCCGGCCCGACGAAGGACTTCCGCGAGTCGCGGGAGACCTACGGCGACGTGTCGGTGCTGCGCACGCTCGACTACCTCTACGGCCTGCGCGCGGGTGAGGAGCACTCGGTCTCGCTGGGCGAGGGCAAGACGCTGCTGATCGGGCTGGAGGCGATCGGCGAACCCGACGAGCGCGGCATCCGGATGGTGATGTGCACGATCAACGGTCAGCTCCGTCCCGTCAGCATCCGCGACCGGAACGTCGCCTCCGAGGTGGCGGCCACCGAGAAGGCGGACGCCGGCAACGGCGGACATGTCGCGGCACCGTTCGACGGCGTCGTCACGGTCGGCGTCGCCGAGGGCGACACGGTGGAGGCCGGCCAGACCGTGGCGACGATCGAGGCCATGAAGATGGAGGCATCGATCACGGCTCCGCGTGCGGGCACGGTGCAGCGCGTCGCCGTACCGGGAACCCAGGCGGTCGAGGGCGGCGACCTGGTGCTGGTGCTCGGCTAGCGCCCGCGCCGCGCGGTGGGCGCCACCGGCGTCACGGTGAAGGTGAACCACGACGACTTGAGTCCGAGCACCGTGCGCAGGGTGTCGCCGCTGATGTCGGCGCGGCCGGCGTTGCCGAACAGCGTCATCGCCCGCACGCGCCCGCCCCACTCGCCGTTGCCGTCGCGGGTCGCGATCTCGATCGAGGTCAGGTCGCCGATCGTCGGGTAGTGCTGCTCGATGATCGCGTCGTCCACGTCGAGGGTCCAGGTGGCGTTCTTGTTGCCTGCCCAGCCGTCGTAGGGGTCCTCCTTCGCGACGAGATACGGCGTCGAGCCGGCCGAGGTCCAGCCGCCGCTGCTCGCCGAGAACTGGGTGAAGGCGGGCAGCCCGTCGTAGAGCAGCCCCTGGCGTGCGGTGGCCTTGATCGCGACCGAGGCGTTGGGGTGCTCGACGTCGTAGCCGCCGTAGACCTGGCACGAGCTCGTGTCACAGATGTCGTAGTACGCGGCGTTGGGGTGCGAACGCTCAGCTGCGGCGTACGTCCTGGCGGCGACGGACTGCGCGCTCACCGCGGCCTGGCTCCACAGCGCCGGGATCTCGAGCGGCACGACGCCCTTGAGATAGGCCTCGAGGCTGAGCAGGTTGACGGTGTCGCGGGTGCCGGATCCGGGCGTCGGCATGGCCGAGCGAAGCCTGCCGCGGTACGTCGAAGTGGTGCCGTTCTTGACGAGCGCGATCCGCTTCGAGGCGGACGAGAACTCCGCCTCACCGGGGAAGGACTTCCACGTCTGCCAGCCGATCGACTTCTTGAACTGCACCTGCGTGCTCGCGCCGGCCGGCTGGAGCCGCCACCGCCTGGCGCCGTTGGCCGGCAGCGTCCAGGTCGCGCGCTGGGTGAGCCGGGTGACCTTGAGCCCGGGCTGGGCGAGCACGTGCACGTCGCTCGAGGTGTCGCCCGTGATCAGCACCTTGATCGTTCCCCGCAGCTCCGCCCATGTGGTGCCCGGGTAGTAGAACTCGACGATCTGCTGCCACGTGAGGCCCTGCTGGGCGGCTCCCTCGGCGCCGTACTGCGACAGGCCCCTACCGTGCCCGTAGCCGTGCCCGGTGATGGTGATCGTGGCGGCGCCGGCGACCGGGAAGGTCTCGATCCTGCGGCGCGCCTCGGCGGGCGCGGAGACGGCGATGAGGGTGACGACGAGGGCGACAACGATGGAAAGGCGGCGCATGAGGGCGTCGGACTCCGTGTGGTGGTGAGGTGGTCTGTGGGACGGGTGTGACTGGCGTGGCGATTGATCAGAACACGCCCCCTCGCACGGGACAACAGGACTGCGATAACTACAGACCTGTAGTTGTGGCGCCGGTCCGGGCTAGGGTCACCCCATGGGGTGGTGGCCGTTCACGAGGAGACGAGCGCTCGGCCGCGAGGCGCTCGATCGATGGCGTACGGCGCGCAAGCTGGCGAGCAGTGACCTGACCGACCTCGGCGAGCACCTGGCTGTCGGCGCCCTCGGCCACGCGGCGTCCCACCACCAGTCGTCGGCCGTCGACCTGTACGAGCGCGCACAGGAGGTGCTCCGCTCCTCGACCACGGCCGAGGACGTGTTCGCCGTCGAGCCGCTGCTCGTCGAGGCCCGCTACCACCTGGCCGCCGCGCTCGCGCTGTCGGCGGGTGAGCCGCTCCCCGATCGTCGCGAGCCCTGCTTCTTCGACTCTCGCCACGGTCCGAGCGTGTCCCACGAGCTGTGGTCACCGCCGGTCGGTGACTCTCGACGCGTGTCGGTCTGCTCCGACGACGCCGGTCGTCTCTCGGCCGGGACGCAACCGCTGACCCGGATGGTCCGCGTCGGCGACCGCTACGTCCCAGTGCATGAGGTCGGTGGCTATCAGGCCGTCCTGGACCACGACCGCGGCCTCTTCGACGATCAGCAGGCGTCGTACCGGAGCAGCAGGCGCCAGGCGCAGACCGAGCTCTGGGCACCCGGCACCCGCTTCGGTGGGGGCGGTGGGGGCGACGGTGGCGCAAGCAGCAACAGCGGATCGGGCAGCCTGTGAACCCGTTCCGGAAGAGGCGCGAACTGCGACTCCGGGAACTCGACCGCTGGCGCGTGGCTCGCAAGCTGGCCAACGCCGACGTGACGGACCTCGGCGAACAGCTCGCTGAACTGCATCTCGACACCCTGGGCGACGACCTGGGCTCCGAGGCCGCGCACCACTACCGGCAGGCGCTGGTGCACTACGAGCAGGCCAAGGACAAGGTCGACTCGTCGACCACGATCGAGGGCGTCCTCGGCCCGGAACAGCTCCTGGCCGACGCTCGCTACCACCGCGCAGCGGTCCTCGCGCTGGTGGCCGGCGAGCCGCTGCCCGCACGACGCGAACCCTGCTTCTTCGATCCGCGCCACGGCCCGAGCATGAGCGACGTGCAGTGGACGCCGCTCGGCGGCGTCGCCCGTACTGTTGCGGTCTGCGCCGCCGACGCCCGACGTCTCGCCGGTGGTGAGTCGCCGGCGATCAGGATGATCCGGATCGGCGATCGCTACGTCCCGGTCCACGAAGCCGGTGGTCTGGTCGCCATCAGCCAGGCGCACCGGGACCAGGCCATCATCGCCAGCGGAATCCACAACCTGCAGAGCCTGGGGGAAGCCCACCTCAACAACGCCCTGGGTGCGCTGGGGGACGCGAAACGCAAGTGACAGGATCGCGCAGTGATCCTCGAGCACGCCGTCCTGCCCGTCATCCCCGGTCGTGAGACCGAGTTCGAGTC
>JBDSPC010000124.1:0-3535 GCA_039914485.1 Nocardioides sp. | reverse complement strand
CCGTCGAGGATGCCCTCGATCACCCGGAGGCCGGACTTGACCCCGCTGGGCAGGTCGACCTGGGTGACGTCACCGGTGACCACGATCTTGGAACCGAACCCGAGCCGCGTCAGGAACATCTTCATCTGCTCGGGCGAGGTGTTCTGCGCCTCGTCGAGGATGATGAACGAGTCGTTGAGCGAGCGGCCGCGCATGAAGGCCAGGGGCGCGACCTCGATGGTGCCGGCGGCCAGCAGCTTGGGGATCGACTCGGGGTCGACCATGTCGTGGAGCGCGTCGTAGAGCGGGCGGAGGTAGGGGTCGATCTTCTCGCTGAGCGTGCCGGGGAGGTAGCCCAGTCGCTCGCCGGCCTCGACCGCCGGGCGGGTCAGGATGATCCGGTTGACCTGCTTGGCGTGCAGCGCCTGCACGGCCTTCGCCATCGCGAGGTAGGTCTTGCCGGTGCCAGCCGGGCCGATGCCGAAGGTGATCGTGAACTTGTCGATCGAGTCGACGTAGTGCTTCTGGTTGACCGTCTTGGGCCGGATCGTGCGGCCCCGGTTGCTGAGGATGTTGAGCGACAGGACATCGGCCGGACGTTCCTTCGTCTCGACCTTCATCATCGTGATGATGCGCTCGACGATCTCCTCACTGACGCCCTGGCCGGTGCGGATGATCGTGACGATCTCGTCGAGCAGTCGCTCGGCCAGTGCGATCTCGGCCGGCGGGCCGGTCAGCGTGATCCGGTTGCCCCGCACGTGCACGGTCGCCCCGAAGGCGCGCTCGATGATGTTGAGATGCGCATCGCCGGGGCCGAGCACGCTGACCATGTCGATGCTGTTGGGCACCACGACGGTGTGCGTGGGTGCTGCTGAACTGTCAGTCATGGATGCCCTGGGCGGGCGACCTTCCAGGATCGGTGGCGGAGCGTGACTCCATGCTACCGAGGCCGGGCGGCACGGCCGAATGAGTGGTGCCCTCCACGGATCACCCTGCGCCGTACGCTGTGGTCATGCCGGGTCCCGAGCGCGATTGGTACGACGAGGATCTCGACGACCATGACGACGACACCGAGCCCTCGTGGTTTCCGGGACAGCATCTGCCCGAGCACGCGCGAGCGATGGGTCTGAACCACACCGTGCCTGAGGGTGCACTCCTCGACTTCGCGGGATCCCTCAACGGGGCGAAGCCGCTGCACCGGGTCACCGCGTGGATGCTGCTGGTCGTCTTCGGGATGCCGGTCGTCTTCACCGTGATGCGGATCTGGTACGCCCTGACGTGAGCCTCAGGGACGCGTGATCTGCAGCATCCCCAGGCACATCTCGTCGGTGGTGCCCTCGCCCCACACGATGTAACGGTCCGGCTGGCCCTCGAAGGACGGCAGCTGGTCGCGCAGCCACTGCACGTGCTTGCAGGTGACCTTCACGGTGTCGCCGGGCACCAAGCTGACCGGATCGATGTCGCGGGCGCCCTGGTCGTCGAAGTCCCACACCGGGATGTCGAGCACGGTCTTCGCCTGCGGCGTGCCCGGGTTGACCTCGATGCGGATCTCGCGACCGAGCAGGTGCATGTGGCCACCGGCCGCGTGGATGGTCATCGGCTCATGGATCGGACGGGTGCAGCTCTGCACCTGGCCGGCCTTCGGCTCGCCACCGCACAGGAGGTAGAGCGCATTGGCGGTCTGCGACCCCTCGGGACCGAAGCGGTCCATCACGTCGAACATGGCCGCGTCGCGGTCGCAGAGCGGACCGTCGGAGTACTTCGCGCGGCACGGCAGCTCGACGGGAGCGGGGAGCAGCATCGTGTGCAGCTCCTCCATGTCCCGGTTGCCCGGAGCCAGGCGCAGCTGCGCGGCAGATGTGTCCGGCGACGTACCGGCCAGAAGGTTGTAGTGGACCTGCATGATGATCCGGCTGCCGGCGCGCAGCTTCACGCCGTAGCCCGACTTGCGCACGGACTCCTTGCCGCCGGGCGCCCAGGCGCCGATCCACGGGGCGTCGTCGACGTTCTGGAACCTGTCGAGGCCGGTGCCGCCGAAGCAGGTCCAGCCCTCGCCGTCCTCGGCCGCGTCGATCTGCTCGGCCGCGTCGATCTGCTCGGGCGGGACCTGGAAGAGGATGACGTGGTGGACGACCTCGGGGTTGCCGGGCTGCACGGTCGTGCCGGTCAGCCACTCGTCCTTGGTCAGCTCCGGGTCGAGCAGGAAGCAGCGGTAGTCGTCGGTGCCGGCACCGAACGGCGCGGAGGGCGTGTACGCCGCGGGCATGGCCAGCGTCGACCGCCGCTCGCCCTGACGGAGCGGGACCTCCTTGGCCGGCTTGGCATCGGCGTGCGGGTCGTGTCCGGTGTGCGCGGTGCTCGCCTCGGCCGCGGCCGGCTCGTTCTCGGTCGCCGTGGTCGGCTCGTCGGCCGCCTTCGTGTCGTTGCTCTGACACGCCGTGGCGAACAGCAGGAGGGCGGCGGCAGCGCCGACGGCGGCCTTGAGGCGGGTCTTCATGCCATGTGTCCTTGCAGTGAGCGACCACCGAGGACGTGCAGGTGGGCGTGGAAGACGGTCTGGCCGGCGCCGGCGCCGGTGTTGAACACGAGGCGGTAGCCGTCGTCGAGGCCCTCGGCCGCCGCGACAGCGGACCCCGCACTGACCAGGGCGGCCACGGACGTGGGCTCGTGGCGAGCCAGCTCGGCGGCGTTGGCGTAGTGGCTGCGCGGAACGACGAGCACGTGCGTCGGCGCCTGCGGGTTGAGGTCACGGAAGGCGACCGTGATCTCGTCCGCATGCACGATATCCGCCGGAAGGTCGCCTTCGATGATCTTGCAGAAGATGCAGTCGTCGGGGCGCGCAGGGGCAGGCATGCGCCCACAGTAGATCCCGGGGACGCGGCGTGTAACCGAAAGCGGGAGCCGCGCGTCCGACTACCGTGAAACACATGACTTCCCCCACCCGCCGCCTGGCCTCCCTCCTCTCCCTGGGCGCGCTCGCCCTCGGCGCCACGGCCTGCAGCGAAGAGGTCCCCGACCGCGATCCGACCCCGGTGTCCAACGAGTCCGAGGCCACCGACCCGGCCGAGTCCCCCACCGAGACGCCGACGGACACGGAGACGGCCGAGCCCGCGGACTCCGCGACGGTGCCGGTCTACTTCGCGGCTGACACGCCGCAGGGTGCGCGCCTCTTCCGGGAGTTCCGCGCCGTACCCGCCGACAACCCGCTGATGGAGGCCGGGGCGCTGCTCACCGCCGGCGACGTTCTCGACCCCGACTACCGCACCGAGTGGCCCGGCGGCGGCTTCGCCAGCATCGAGGCGACGGACGGGCTCCTCGTCGTCGAGATGTTGGACGACGGCTGGACCACGCGCGTCGACGGCATGTCGGCCAAGGACGCGCGGCTCGCGATCCAGCAGCTGGTCTACACCCTCCAGGGCGTCCAGCAGGAGCGGGTGCCGGTCCAGATCCTGCTGGGCGGCCAGCCCACGTCCCTCTTCGGGCTCGACACCACGGAGCCGTTCACGGCCGGCGACCCGATCGACGTGCTGGGACTTGTCAACATCACCGCGCCCGA
>JBDSPC010000112.1:0-13706 GCA_039914485.1 Nocardioides sp. | reverse complement strand
CACGACGTGGTCGATGGGGCGCGAGGACCGCACCGGCAAGCGCAACCTCTGGCTGCGACTGCTCGACCGCCTCGGCCTCGGGTTCGACTCATGATCGGCGGTACCGCGGCCGCCAGGCTGATCAGCGACGACGTCCTCACCGAGCGCGTCGAGACGGATGGCGTCTCGGCGATCCTGGCGACTGCCTCCACCACCCTGACCCATGCGTCGACCTGGGAGATCGGCCTCTGGGAAGCTGGTCCGGGCACGGACACCGACGTCGAGATCGACGAGGTCTTCCTCGTGCTGGCCGGGGCCGGGGCCGTCACCTTCGAGGACGGCAGCACTCTCGCGCTGAGACCGGGCGTGATCGTCCGCCTCGTCGCGGGGGACCGGACGACGTGGACGATCACCGACCGCCTGCGCAAGCTCTACCTGGCCTAGGAGACTCCTAGCGAACGCCCCACGAGTAGGTCTGCTTGCGCAGGCTGAGGTACATGAACGTCTCGGTGGCCACGACGCCCTCGATCGCGCGGATCCGCTGGGAGAGCAGCTCGAGCAGGTGGTCGTCGTTCTCGCAGACGACCTCGACCAGCAGGTCGAAGGAGCCCGCGGTGATGACGACGTAGTCGACCTCGCTGAGCTCGCCGAGAGCGTCGGCGACCGGCTCGAGGGGGCCTTGGGCGCGGATCCCGATCATGGCCTGGCGACCGAAGCCGAGCTGCACGGGATCGGTGACGGCGACGACCTGCATGACGCCGCTCTCGGTCAGTCGCTGCACGCGCTGGCGCACGGCCGCCTCGGAGAGGCCGACGACCTTGGCGATCGCGCTGTAGGAGCGCCGCCCGTCCTGCTGGAGCTGCTCGATGATCGCCTTCGAGGCGTCGTCCAGGTGCACGGAACGACCTTCCGGTGGTGGTGTCATGGGCGGAGGTTCACAGCATCGACCAGGCCCTGTCCAGCACGCTGCGCAGGATCTGCTCCATCTCCTCGAAGTGCTGCGGACCGCAGATGAGCGGCGGGGAGAGCTGGATGACGGGGTCGCCCCGGTCGTCGGCGCGGCAGTAGAGGCCCTCGGCGTACAGCTGCTTCGACACGAAGCCGTAGAGGATGCGCTCGGACTCCTCTGCACTGAAGGACTCCTTGGTTGCCTTGTCCTTGACCAGCTCGATGCCGTAGAAGTAGCCCGCCCCGCGCACGTCGCCGACGATCGGCAGGTCCAGCAGGCGCTCGAGGATGGCCCGGCACTCGGCCTCGTTGTCGCGCATGTTCTCCAGCACCTTCTCCTCCTCGAAGAGCTGCAGGTTGCGCAGGCCGACGGCGGTCGAGACGGGGTGGCCGCCGAACGTGTAGCCGTGCGCGAAGCTCTGCTTGTCCGCCAGGAACGGCTCGATCAGCCGCTCGCCGGCGATCATCGCGCCGAGCGGCGCGTAGCCGGACGTGATGCCCTTGGCGCAGGTGATCATGTCGGGCTGGTAGCCGTAGCGCTCCGCGCCGAACATGTGGCCGAGCCGGCCGAAGGCGCAGATGACCTCGTCGGAGACGAGCAGCACGTCGTAGGCGTCGCAGATCTCGCGCACCCGCTGGAAGTAGCCGGGCGGGGGAGGGAAGCACCCGCCGGCGTTCTGCACCGGCTCGAGGAAGACCGCGGCGACCGTGTCCGGTCCCTCGTTCTCGATGGCCACCGCGATCTGGTCGGCGGCCCACCGTCCGAAGGCCTCCGGGTCGGAGCCGTCGTGGTGACCGGCGGTGATCTCGGCCGCGCGATAGCTGTTGGTGTTGGGCACCCGGAACGTCGAGGGCACGAGCGGCTCGAACTGCTGCTTGAGCAGCGGCAGCCCGGTGATCGAGAGGGCGCCGTGCGTGGTGCCGTGGTAGGCGATGGACCGGCTGATCACCTTGTGCTTCATCGGCCTGCCGGTGAGCTTGAAGTAGTTCTTGGCCAGCTTCCAGGCGGTCTCGACGGCCTCGCCGCCGCCGGAGGTGAAGAAGACGCGGTTGAGATCACCCGGCGCGTACGACGCGACCTTCTCCGCCAGCTCGATCGCCGGCGGGTGCGCGTAGGACCACAGCGGCATGAACGCCAGCTCGCGCGCCTGCGCCGCCGCGGCGTCCGCGAGCTCGGTGCGGCCGTGCCCGAGCTGGGAGACGAAGAGCCCGGCGAGACCGTCGAGATACCTCTTGCCGGTGGCGTCCCACAGATAGGCACCCTCGCCGCGCACCATGATCGGGACGTCGGTGTCGCTGTAGGCGCCCTGCCGGGTGAAGTGCAGCCAGAGGTGGTCCTTGGCGGCCTTCTGGAGGCGGTCGTAGTCGGGGTGCATGCGGCCATCCTGCGCTGCCCCCACCTGAAGGACAAGCGATTCCGACGAAATGGTGTCCACAGGCAACGAAATCCATAGACGTCTTGCCAATTTCGCTTCGAAATTGGCTACAGTCCCCGACATGGCTGACCACACCTTCACGAACGTCATCGACGGCGTCACCTCCGGCGCCCTCTCCGGAGAGACCTACGACGTGCTGGATCCCAGCACCGGCGAGGTCTACGCGCAGGCGCCCCGCTCGGGCACCGAGGACATCGATCGCGCGTACGCCGCCGCGGACCGCGCCTTCGAGAGCTGGGGCCGCACCACGCCGCAGGAGCGGTCGCTGGCGCTGCTGCGGATGGCCGACGCGCTCGAGAGCCGCGCCGACGAGTTCGTGGCCGCGGAGAGCCGCGACACCGGCAAGCCGCTCCACCTCACCGCGAGCGAGGAGATGCCGCCGACGGTCGACCACTTCCGCTTCTTCGCCGGCGCCTGCCGCGTCCTGGAGGGCAAGTCGGCAGGGGAGTACCTCCCCGACCACACCTCCTTCGTGCGTCGCGAGCCGATCGGCGTGATCGGGCAGGTGACGCCCTGGAACTACCCGCTGCCGATGATGGCCTGGAAGATCGCGCCGGCCCTCGCGGCAGGCAACACCGTCGTGCTCAAGCCGTCCGACACGACCCCCGCGACCTCGACGATGTTCGCCGAGCTGGCGCAGGAGTTCCTGCCCCGGGGCGTCCTCAACGTCGTCACCGGTGACCGCGACACCGGCCGCGCGCTGGTCGCGCACCCGACCCCGCAGATGGTGGCGATCACCGGCTCCGTGCGCGCGGGCATGGAGGTCGCGGGTTCGGCGGCCACCGACCTCAAGCGCGTCCACCTCGAGCTCGGCGGCAAGGCGCCGGTCATCGTCTTCGACGACGCCGACGTGGAGCGCGCGGCCGAGGCGATCGCCGGCGCGGGCTACTTCAACGCCGGTCAGGACTGCACCGCGGCCACCCGCGTGCTCGTCGGTCCGGGAGTCCACGACGACTTCGTGGCGGCCCTGACCGCGCAGGCGAAGGCCATCCGCACCGGCATGCCCGATGACGAGAGCGTCCTGTACGGCGCCCTGAACAGCTCCGACCACCTCGGCCGCGTCGCCGGGATCGTCGATCGACTTCCCGACCACGCCGTCCTGCAGGCCGGCGGCCGTCGCCAGGGCACCTCCGGCTACTTCTACGAGCCGACCGTGCTCTCCGGCCTCCGTCAGGACGACGAGCAGGTCCAGGACGAGATCTTCGGACCCGTCATCACCGTGCAGAAGTTCAGCGACGAGGCCCAGGCACTGCACTGGGCCAACGACGTGAAGTTCGGTCTCGCCTCCAGCGTGTGGACCCGCGACCACGGCATCGCCATGCGGATGTCGCGCGGCCTCGACTTCGGCGTGGTGTGGATCAACACCCACATCCCCTACGTCTCCGAGATGCCCCACGGCGGCTTCAAGCACTCCGGCTACGGCAAGGACCTCTCGATGTACGGCCTCGAGGACTACACCCGGATCAAGCACGTCATGAGCTTCATCGGCGAGTGAGGCCGTTCACACCCGGAATCCTCACGGGCGCCTCGCTGTTGAGCCCCCGTGCAGCCAACCGAACGCAGGACCGACTACCGCGTGACCTTCCTCGTCCTCTGCGTGGGGGT
The DNA here is from genome assembly GCA_039914485.1 of Nocardioides sp. GTDB lineage: Bacteria > Actinomycetota > Actinomycetes > Propionibacteriales > Nocardioidaceae > Nocardioides. Next base: position 9,738 of record JBDSPC010000112.1, on the reverse strand, counting down.
GTCGTCGTTCTCGTTGCTGCAATCGATGGTCACCCCGGTGCTGCCGACCATCGAGGCCGCGCTCGACACGGATCAGGCGACGGTGACGTGGGTGCTGACGGCCTACCTGCTCTCCGCGTCGGTCTTCACCCCGATCATCGGTCGGATCGGTGACAAGGTCGGCAAGGAGCGGATGCTCGTCGTCGCCCTGGCCACGCTGGCGATCGGCTCTCTGATGGCGGCGCTCGCGCCCAACATCGGGGTCCTCATCGCGGCCCGCGCGGTGCAGGGTGTCGGCGGCGGCGTGCTGCCGCTGACGTTCGGGATCATTCGCGACGAGTTCCCGCGCGACAAGGTCGCCGGTGCGGTCGGCACGTCCGCAGCGCTGCTCGCCGTCGGTGGTGGCGTCGGCCTGGTGCTCGCCGGCCCGCTCGTGGAGACGCTGGGCTACCACTGGCTCTTCTGGCTGCCGATGATCGCGACCGCCCTGGCCGCCGTCGCGGCCGCGATCTGGGTCCCCGAGTCGCCGGAGCGCACGCCGGGCCGGATCAACGTGGGCAGTGCGCTGCTGCTCTCTGCGTGGCTGGTCGCGCTGCTGCTGGCCGTCAGCCAGGGACACGTCTGGGGCTGGAGCTCCGGACTCGTGATCGGCCTCTTCGTGGCGGCGGCGGTGCTGCTGCCGGTCTGGGTGATCGCGGAGACGCGCAGCGCGGACCCGCTGGTCGACATGCAGATGATGCGCATCCCGACGGTGTGGACGGTCAACCTCGTCTCCCTGCTCTTCGGGATGGGGATGTACTCGATGTTCGCGTTCCTTCCGCAGTTCCTGCAGACGCCCGAGTTGACCGGCTACGGCTTCGGCGTCTCGGTCACGGCCTCCGGCCTGCTGCTGTTGCCCCAGACGGCCGCCACCTTTGTCGCCGGGCTCTCCTCCGGGCGGCTGGCAGCGGCGTACGGCTCCAAGATGGTGCTCGTCGCAGGCGCCGTCTTCACCGCGCTCGGCACCCTGGGTCTCGCCGTCCTGCACGGCCAGCTGTGGCTGGTCGTGGCCGAGACCACGGTGCTCGGCCTCGGCTTCGGACTCGCCTTCGCGGCGATGTCGAACCTGGTGGTCGACGCGGTTCCGCAGAGCCAGACCGGTGTCGCCTCCGGCATGAACGCCAACATCCGCACCGTCGGAGGTGCGCTCGGTGGCGCGGTGCTCGCCAGCGTCGTCACCGCCGGCGCGCGTGCGGACGGGCTGCCCGTCGAGGCCGGCTACACGAATGGCTTCGGTGTGCTCGTCGCCACCTCGGCCCTCGCGGCGCTCGTCGCGGTGTTCGTCCCGGTCATCAAGGCCCGCACCCACCTCGTGCCCGGCCCCCAGGCAGAAGCCGAGGCAGAGGCGCTGACGGTCACCGGTCGCTGAGCAGCGCGGGGGACTCTGGTCGTCCGTCGAGCACCCGATTGGTCCGTACGGCGACCTGCCAGCCGTCCTCGCCGCGGTGCAGCTGCCAGTGGTTGGCGGTCGCGCGGCGAACGACGAACTGCCCGTCCTGGTTGACGATCATCAGGGAGTGACAGACCGCCACGGCGTCGTCGCCGGTCACGGTCACGACCGGGGGACCGACGAAGTGGGCGCAGCCGCCGGCGATCCAGCCCTGGTGGTTGGGGGACTGGACCATGGCCACGATCTCGTCGCGGCCGTTCATCACCAGCTCGTCGACGTCGTAGACGCCATCGGTCTCCCACAACGCGGCAACGGCCTCGGCGGAGCCCGCGTCGACGAGAGGGCCGTAGGACGCGATCAGCCGGGCGATCGCGGCCTCGTCCTCGAGCTTGCGCAGCCGTGCCTCGAAGTCGGTCATCAGGCGACCTTGTCGCCGAGCACGGCCAGGGCGGCGAGCTGCTCGCAGTAGTGCTCCACCGACTCGGCCGCGAGGGCGACGCCGGCGATGGTGGCGCCCGCCTTGCGCAGACCGGTCAGGACGCGCGCCGCTCGATCGGGGTCGCCGATGGGGTCGAGCTGGCGTCCCGCGCTGAGCACGACGTCGAACCCGTCGGGCAGCTCCACCTTGCCGAGCAGGTCGTGCAGCTGCTCGGGATTGAGACCGAAGGGGACCCAGCCGTCGCCGTACGACGTGGCACGGCGCAGCGAGCGCAGGGTGCGGCCGCCGATCCACAGCGGGACGCGCTCCTGCTCGGCGGCGGGAGAGACGACGAGGCCGTCGTAGTCGTAGAAGTCGCCGTGGAAGGCCGGAACGCGCTGGGACAGCGAACCTCGCAGAGCGCTGATCGCCTCGTCGGCACGCGCACCGCGATCCGCGAAGGATGCACCCAGCAAGGAGAACTCCTCCTCGAGGCTGCCGACGCCGAGGCCCAGGACGAGGCGTCCGCCGCTGACCTGGTCGAGGGTGCCGTAGCGCTTCGCGATCTCCAGCGGGTGGTGGAAGCCGAGGACCAGCACCTGGGTGGCGAGCTTGATCTGCGTCGTCCGCGCGGCGACGTACCCGAAGGTCGCGAGCGGGTCCCAGTAGGTCGCGCCGCGCTGCTCCGCCATCTCTTCGGGTACGGCGACGTGCTCACTGCACGTCAGGTGGTGGAAGCCGAGCCGGTCGGCGCTCTCGGCGATCCGGCCGAGCTCGGCGATGCCGGCGCTGGTCTCCCAGGGGGAGTGCGCGCCAGGAACGGCGGTGACGATCGGACTGGCGATTCCTATGCGCATGGCCGCGTGTCTACCGGCGAACGGGCGTCCATGGTGTGGGCCTCCCGGTGGCCGGAAGAACTTTTCTGAAATTCCTTCTAGTTTTGACTGGTGTTGAGGTGTGACGCTTGCTACAGTCCAAAACAAGAATTCATTTCAGTTTTGAGTCGTGGAGGTCATCATGTCCGTCGCAACCGTGGAGCTCGACACCCGTCCGGCGCTGCCGCCGAGCATGGTGGAGCGGATGACGCTGATCCTCGACGAGTTCGGTGCCCGCTCGACCCGCCTCACGCTCGAGGAGGTGGCCCGGCGCACGCACCTGCCGCGCTCGACGGCGCACCGGATCCTCGACCAGCTCGTGAAGCTGCGCTGGCTCGACCACACGACGTTCGGCTACTGCCTCGGCAAGCGCTCGCTCAGCCTGGGGGGAGGCGGCGACGACCACGCCGAGGTGCGCCAGGCGGCCGCGCCGCTGCTGCACCAGCTGAGCGTGCAGACCGGGCTCGTCGTCCACCTCGCCGTCCTCGACGAGGCCGAGGTGATCTACCTCGACAAGGTGGGCGGCCGGTTCGCCGCCGCCGTCCCCTCGCGGGTCGGGGGTCGCGCCCCCGCCCACTCCACCGCGCTGGGCAAGGCGATGCTCGCCTGGCTGCAGCCCGAGGAGGTCGAGGAGCGTCTCTCCTCCAGCCTCGAGCGCCAGACCCACGTCACCATCGGCGAGGTCGGCCTGCTGCACCAGGAGCTGAACCGCATCCGCGCCCGCCGTGGCGTCGCCTTCGAGAAGGGCGAGTGCTTCTCGCAGATCTCCTGCGTCGCCGCCGCGATCCGCAGCCCCGAGGGGCCGATCGCCGCGATCTCGCTCGTGGGCGACACCCGGGCGCCGATGGAGAAGGTGGCCCCGCTGGTCGCCGACGCCGCGCACCGCGTCTCGCTCGAGCTCTTCCCGCAGACCGCCCAGCCGCGGACTGCGCGCCGCATGTCGGCGACGTCCTCAGCGTCGAACTACTCCGCCGCGACCATGGAGCGCCTCGTCGTGGCCGGTCAGACCGGCAGCTGGTTCTGAGCGTTCTGTAGGTCCGCCTGGACTACCCACAGGGCGTCAGCCACTTCTCACTGGACTACCCCGGAGGACCGCTCAGCCCCAGTGGTCGCCCCAGCCCCACAGGGTCGGCTCGTCCAGCGAGGTCGCAGCTGTCGTCTGCACGCCGAAACCGCCGCGGTGGAAGATCATCGGCGGCTCGTCCTCGAGCAGCTCCACCTCGAGCACCCGGCCCAGCACCACATCGTGGTCGCCGGCGACATGTACGTCGAAGACCTCCGCGTGCACCCGCAGCAGCACGTCACGCAGGGACGGCGTGCCCCAGCGCGACACGTCCCAGTCGAGGCCGTCGAACTTCACCCCGCGGCTGGAGCCGAAGCGCGCACACAGGTCCTGCTGATCAGCACCCAGCACGTTGACGGTGAAGCGCCCCGCCGTACGGATCCGCGGCCAGGCCCGACCTCGGTGGTCCGCGCAGAACAGCACCAGCGGCGGGTCGAGCGACACCGAGGCGAAGGACTGGCAGGCGAAGCCGATCGGCTCGTCCGACTCCAGTCCGGTCACGACCGTCACCCCGGACGCGAAGGCGCCCATCGCTCGACGGAGCTCGTCGGGCGTCGGGCTTGCGACCAGGTCTTGAGTGCTCATGCCGCCGACGTTAGGTCCGTACGGCGACCGCCCCTGTCGAGGTCTCGGTGACCGGGAGCCTCGGGGCCGGCGAGAGGCAGGTCCTTCTACGGTCCGTGGACCGACCAGGAAGAGGACGCTGATGCTGAAGGAGCTGGCCACCGAGAACGGTGTGCTGAGGTACTACGACGTGGGCCCGTCAACAACTGCGCCCCCGCTTCTCCTGTTGCACGGCTCCGGCCCGGGGGTGACGGGCTGGCGCAACTACGAGGGCAACCTGCCCGCGCTGTCGCAGCACTTCCGCTGCCTGGTGCTCGAGTTCCCCGGCTTCGGCGTGAGCGACCCGACCGACCAGCACCCGATGATGGCGGCGCCCGCGTCGGTGATCAGCTTCCTCGACGGACTCGGCCTCGACCGGGTCGACGTCATCGGCAACTCCATGGGCGGGATCGTCGCTGCCCAGCTCGCGATCAACCACCCGGACCGCGTGCGGAGCCTGGTCACCATCGGCGGCATGGGCAAGAACATCTTCAGCCCGTTCCCCGGCGAGGGCATCAACCTGCTGATGGAGTTCACCGACGACCCGACGCGCGAGCGCCTCGTCCAGTGGCTGAGGTCGATGGTCTTCGACCAGTCGATCGTCACCGACGAGATGGTCGAGACGCGTTGGGAGCAGGCCACCCAGCCGGAGACCCTCGACTTCTCGCGGCGGATGTACGGCAGCGCCGCCATGGCCGCCCGCGCCGCGTCCGCTGCCGACAGCGACGCGGCGCCGTACTGGGCGATGTTGCACAAGATCAAGGCCCGGACCCTCATCACGTGGGGCCGGGACGACCGGGTCAGTCCCGTAGACATGGCGTTGCTGCCGATGCGGACGATCCCTGACGTGGAGGTGCACGTGTTCCCCAACTGCGGACACTGGGTAATGATCGAGCAGAAGGACGCCTGGGAAGCGACCGTGCTGGCCTTCCTCCAGCGAGGTGCCGCATGAGCGCCGTGCACAAGGAATGGGACGACGAGTTCGACCTCGTCATCGTCGGCAGCGGCGGCGGCGGGATGGCCGCGGCCCTCACCGCGCACGACGTCGGCCTCGGCTGCGTCATCGTCGAGAAGGCGAAGCTCTACGGCGGCACCACTGGCATCTCCGGCGGCGGCATCTGGGTCCCGAACAACCCGACGCTGCGCCGGGCCGGTCACGACGACAGCCGCGAGTCGATCCGGACCTACCTCGACGAGCTGATCGGCGAGCGAGTCGAGCCCAAGCGCCTCGATGCGTACGTCGACCACGGACCCGCCGCCATGGCGCTGCTCGAGCAGAGCAGGTGGGTGAAGTTCTTCTGGACCAAGGGGTATGCCGACTACCACCCCGAGCTCCAGGGCGGACGTCCCCTGGGCCGGTCGATCGAGGCGGTCCCGTTCGACACCCGCAAGCTCGGGGGGGACGAGAAGTTCCAGCGTCCCAACTCCATGAAAGGCCCGCTGGGCCTGTGGATCACGGCCAAGGACTACAAGAACCTGGCCATGGTCAAGCGCACCTGGGGCGGTCGACGGGCCAGCCTCGTCGCCGCCTGGCGGGTGGCGTCCAACGTCATCCGGCGCCGGCACATGTCGACCGGCGGCCGGGCGCTGGTGGCCCGGCTCCGGATGGCGCTCAAGGACGCCGGCATCCCGCTGTGGCTCGAGACCCCGATGACCTCGTTGGTCGTCGAGGACGGCCGCGTCGTCGGGATCGAGGTCGTACAGAACGGTGAGATGAAGCGGATCCGTGCCCGCAAGGGTGTGCTGCTCGCGAGCGGCGGCTTCGAGCACAACCAGGAGATGCGCGACCAGTGGCTGCCGGAGGGCGGCCGTGAGGACCTGAGTCTCGGTGCCCGCGAGAACGTCGGCGACGGCATCACCGCCGGCATCGGCCTCGGTGCCGCGGTCGACCTGATGGACGACGCGTGGTGGATGCCGTCGGTGACGCACCCCAGCGGCGCCAGCATCCCGCTCGTCTCCGAGCGTTGCATCCCCGGCTCGGTCATCGTCTCGTCGGACGGCAGGCGCTTCACGAACGAGTCGTCGCCGTACACGAACTTCGTCCACGACCAGCTCGACGGCAAGCACGTGCCGGCGTGGTTCGTGATGGACGCGAAGGCGCGTCGGCGCTACCCGTTCGCGCAGGTGCTGCCGGGCCAGCCGTTCCCGAAGTCGTTCTACGAGGCGGGTCTTGTCGTGAAGGCCACGACGTTGGACGAGCTCGCGGAGACGGTCGGCCTGACGGGTCTGACAGCGACCGTCGCGACGTTCAACGACTACGCCCGCAACGGCGTCGATCTCGAGTTCGGCCGCGGCAACAGCGCCTACGACCGCTACTACGGCGACCCGACACTGAAGAACCCCAACCTCGACACCATCGACACCGGGCCCTTCTACGCGGTCAGGCTCGACGTCGGCGACCTCGGCACCAAGGGCGGGCTGGTCTGCGACGAGCACGCCCGCGTGCTGCGCGAGGACGGCTCGATCATCGACGGGCTCTACGTCACCGGCAACGCGTCGTCGTCCGTGATGGGCACGGAGTACGCCGGCCCGGGCGCCACCATCGGCCCATCGATCGTGTTCGGCTACGTCGCCGTCAAGCACGCGGCAGGTCTCTTGTCATGACCCTCCAGGTGCGCGTGGTCGAGGTGATCCTCGAGACCGCGGATGCCCACTCGCTCGTGCTCGAGCCGGTGGACGGCAGCACGCTGTCCTACCGGCCCGGCCAGTTCCTCACCCTGAGCATCCCGACCGATCGTGACGGGGGAGCGGCGCGCTGCTACTCCCTGTGCAGCTCGCCGGCGCTCGACGAGAAGGCCAAGGTCACGGTCAAGCGGACGGTCGACGGCTACGCCTCCAACTGGATCTGCGACCACGTCGTCGCCGGGACGGTCCTCGACGTGCTCAAGCCGTCGGGCACGTTCACGCCCAGGCACCTCGACGACGACTTCCTGCTCTTCGCAGGCGGCTCCGGGATCACGCCGGTGCTCTCCATCCTCAAGACCGCGCTGCACTCCGGCACGGGCAACGTCGCACTCGTCTACGCGAACCGCGATCCCGACTCGATCATCTTCCGCCACGAGCTGGCCGCCCTGTCCGGTGCGTACGGCGAACGCCTGACCGTCGTCCATTGGCTGCAGTCGCTCGACGGACTGCCGAGCAAGGCGGGTGTGGCAGAGGTCGTCGCCGCGTATCCGGGCCGCCAGTCCTTCATCTGCGGACCGGGGCCGTTCATGGACCTCGTCTCGCAGGCGTTGAAGGACGCCGGAGTGGGAGCCGACCACGTGCACGTCGAGCGCTTCACGTCCCTGCACAACGACCCGTTCCACGAAGCGGCCGTCGTGATCGACGAGGGCGCAGCGACCAGCACGGTCGAGGTGACCCTCGACGGCGACACCCGTAGCGTGCCGTGGCCCGAGGGCAACCGGCTGCTCGACGTGCTGCTCGCGGCCGGGATCGAGGCGCCGTTCTCCTGTCGCGAGGGCAACTGCAGCGCGTGCGCGTGCATCCTGCTCGAGGGCGAGGTCGACCTCGAGCACAACGAGGTCCTGGACGCCACCGACCTCGCGGACGGCCTGATCCTGGCCTGCCAGGCGACCGCGCGCAGCGAGCGGCTCAAGGTCACCTACGACGCCTGAGGGCACGTCCCGCTCAACGGGAGGTCGGCCCGCGTGCAGACCTGATCGCTGCGAACGTCAGGTCATGAACACCGCCCTGCAAGCAGTCGAGGAACGAGCCGACGAGCTCGCCGCCCTCGGTGAGTCCAACGAGAAGCTCGGCAAGCTCGACGATTCCACGGCCAAGATCCTGCGCGACACCGGCGTCATCAAGATGCTGCAGCCCGCCGAGCACGGCGGCGCCGAGGCGCACCCGCGCGACTTCGCGGAGACCGTCATGCGGATCGCCTCCATCGACGGTGCGACCGGCTGGGTGGCCGGCATCGTCGGCGTACACCCGTGGGAGATGGCGCTGTGCGATGCCGGCGTGCAGGAGCAGGTCTGGGGCTCCGATGACGAGACCTGGATCGCGTCGCCGTACGCACCGATGGGCATCCTGAAGCCCGTCGACGGCGGGTTCGTCTTCAACGGGCGCTGGCAGTTCTCGTCGGGCACCGACCACTGCCAGTGGATCTTCCTCGGCGCCTTCCTCGGCGGCGAGAACGGCGACCGGCTGATGCCGCCGCAGAGCTATCACGTGATCCTGCCGCGGTCGGACTACACGATCGTCGAGGACTCGTGGGACGTCGTCGGCCTGCGCGGCACCGGCTCCAAGGACGTCATCGTCAAGGACGCGTTCATCCCGTCCGAGCGTGCCGTCCCGTTCAGCACGATGATGGACGGCTCGGCGCTGGCGGCCTCCGGCCGCACCAACCCGACCTACGCCGTGCCCTTCACGACGATCTTCCCGCTCGGCATCACCAGCGCCGTGATCGGCATCGCCGAGGGCGCGCTGGCCCACCACATGGCCTACCAGCGCACCCGCGTGCAGGTGACCGGCACCAGGGTGACCGACGACCCCTACGTGCTGTTCGCGATCTCCGCCGCGGCCGAGGAGATCAAGGCGTCCCGCACTGCACTGCTGTCCAACGTGACCTCGATCTTCGACAAGGTCGCCGCGGGGCAGGAGATCACGTTCAACGAGCGCGCCGCCTCGCGCCGTACGCAGGTCGCTGCCGCCTGGCGTGCCGTGCGCGCGATGGACGAGATCGTCGCGCGCTCCGGCGGCAACGGCCTGCGGATGGACAACCCGATCCAGCGGTTCTGGCGCGACGGCCACATGGGCCTGGCGCACGCGATCCACGTGCCCGGCTCGGTGTTCCACGCGACCGCGCTGACCGACCTCGACGTCGTGCCGCCGCCCGGCCCGATGCTCTCGATGATCTAAGGAGACTCCTGATGACGCAGATCCGTGGCCTCGGCTACCTCAAGGTGCAGTCCCAGGACGTCGCGCGCTGGCGCGAGCTGACCGTGGACGCGCTCGGCTTCCAGGAGACGACCGGTCCCGTCGAGGGCGGGCTCTACCTGCGCATGGACGAGCGCGAGTCCCGCCTCGTCGTGCTGCCCGGCGCGTCCGACATCGTGCTCGCCGTCGGCTGGGAGGTGCGCGACCAGTTCGGGCTCGCGGAGATCGGCCGTTCGGTCGAGTCCGCCGGCCACGTCGTCAAGGAGCTCGGCCAGGCCGAGTGCGACGAGCGTGGCGTCGAGGCGGCGATCGCGTTCGACGATCCGGCCGGCACTCCCGTCGAGGTCTTCTTCGGACCTCGGCTCGACCACAGCCCGCTGCTGACGGGGCTCGCACAGAAGTTCGTCACCGGCGACCAGGGCCTCGGCCACGTCGTGCTGCCGACCACCGCGATGGAGGAGACGGTCGGGTTCTACACCGAGGTGCTCGG
>JBDSPC010000501.1:0-5680 GCA_039914485.1 Nocardioides sp. | reverse complement strand
CCGCGATCGCCGTCGCGCTGAACCACACGGGGCAGCCGTTCGCGCTCGTCGCGTCCGCGGGCTTCGGAGTGTGCCTCGTGCTGCGCCTGCTCGCGATCGTGCTGGACATCCGGGCGCCGAAGCCGCGCGGCCCGTCCAACGTGTGATCAGTCGCCCAGCACGCGCTGGAGGTAGGGGTTGGTGAACACCCGCTCCGGATCCAGCCGGTCGCGGATGGCGAGGAACTCCCCGAACCGCGGGTAGACCTTGGCCAGGTCGTCGGCCTCGAGCGTGTGCATCTTGCCCCAGTGCGGACGACCGTCGAAGCCGCGCAGCACCTGCTCGACGCCGGCGAAGTACGTCGTGTGGTCGGCCTTCGCGGGCACGTGGAAGGCGAGATACATCGAGTCCCGCTCCGAGGACGTCGAGAGGGTGATGTCGTCGGCCGGCGTCGAGCGGATCTCGATCGGGAAGCCGATGAGCCACGACGACGCGCCGATCACCCGACGCACCTCGCGCAGCGCCTCGAGCCCGGCCTCGCGCGGGACGGCGTACTCCATCTCCTTGAACCGGACGCGACGCTGCGAGGTGAACACCCGGTGCGAGATGTCGCTGTAGCTGCGCTCGGACAGGGCGTTGCCGGAGATCCGGTTGAGCCGCGGCACGGCCCTGGGGGCGTGGGTGCCGACCGAGGTGAGCACGCCGAAGACGGTGTTGGAGAGGAACTCGTCGTCGAGCCATTGCCGCCACCGGCTCAACGGCAACAGCCCGTCGAGCTCGGCCAGCCGGTCGTTGGTCTTCGTCATCACCCGCTCGGTGTGCGGGAACCAGTAGGCGTCGACGTGGTGGTGCTCGTGGGTGAGCTCGTCGTACGTCGACAACAGCTCGTCCCAGGTCATCGGCCGCTCGTGCGCCTCGAGCGCGAAGAGCGGCTCGACGAACAGCGTGACCTCGGTGAGGATGCCCAGCGCACCCAACCCGATGCGGCCCGCGTCGAAGATCTCCCGGAAGGACGTGGGGGAGGCGGTGACCTTCTCGCCGTGCCCCGTGATCATGGTGAACGCCGCGATCTGCGCCGACAGGGACGCGACCGTGCCGCCGGTGCCGTGGGTGCCGGTCGAGGTGGCGCCGGCCAGGGTCTGCTCGGCGATGTCGCCCATGTTGTGCAGCGAGAGCCCGAGCCGGCCGAGCTCCGCGTTGAGGACGTGCAGCGGCGTGCCGGAGCGTGCGGTCACGGTCATGGCGTCGCGGTCGACCGAGACGATGCCGGTGAAGTGGTCGGGCCGCAGCATGGTGTCGACGGGCGCCGAGATCCCGGTGAAGCTGTGGCCGGTGCCGACCATCTTCACCGTTCCGCGGTGGGCGACGGCGTGCTCGACCTCCTGCACGATCTGCCCGATCGAGTCCGGCGTGACGACCTTGCGCGGCTCAGCCGCCTCGGTGCCTGCCCAGTTCGTCCACGGAGCCATGGGGAGCAGGGTAGTGGTGACGTGGGGAGGCATCACTACGCTGAACCCATGTTTTCCTCGACCGGTCCAGACGTGTCGCCCTACGACGCACTCGTCCTGCTGTCCTTCGGCGGCCCGGAGAAGCCGGACGACGTCCTGCCGTTCCTGGAGAACGTCACACGTGGCCGGGGGATCCCGCGCGAGCGGCTCGAGGAGGTCGGCGAGCACTACTTCCTCTTCGGTGGCCGCAGCCCGATCAACGACCAGAACCGCGCGCTGCTCGCCGCCATCCGCGAGGACCTCGCCGGCAGCGGGATCGAGCTGCCCGTCTACTGGGGCAACCGCAAGTGGGACCCCTACCTCGTCGACACGCTCACGCAGATGCGCGACGACGGCATCACCCGCGCTGCAGTGCTGACCACGTCGGCGTACTCCTCCTACTCCTCCTGCCGGCAGTACCGCGAGAACCTCGCCGACGCAGTGGCTGCGGTCGAGGGCGCGCCCCGCCTGGACCGGTTGCGGCAGTACTTCAATCACCCCGGCTTCGTGGAACCGGTCGTCGACGCCACCCTGGCCGGGCTCGCCGAGCTGCCCGACAACGTGCGCGAGCGCGCCGAGCTGGTGTTCGTCACCCACTCCATCCCGACCGAGATGGCCTCGACCAGCGGGCCGGCCGGTGACGCCTACGTCCGCCAGCACCTCAGCGTCGCCTCCGAGGTCACGGCCCGCGTCCGGCAGGAGACCGGCCGCCACCACGGTCACGACCTGGTCTTCTGCTCGCGCTCGGGCTCGCCGCGCACGCCCTGGCTCGAGCCCGACGTCAACGACCACCTCGCCGCCCTGGCCAAGGCCGGCGCCCGAGCCGTGGTGCTGGTGCCGGTGGGCTTCGTCTCCGACCACATGGAGGTCATCTACGACCTCGACACCGAGGCCCTCGCGACGGCCGAGAAGCTCGGGCTCGAGGCGACGCGGGCGGCCACGCCCGGGGTCGATCCCCGCTTCGTGGCCATGGTGCGCGACCTGCTCGTCGAACGGGCCGCGGTCGAGCGCGACGAACCGGTGACGCGCGCCGCCGTCGGTGACATCGTCGCCTGGCCGGAGGTCTGCGCGGTCGGCTGTTGTCCCAACCCCCGCGGTGAACGACCGGCCCTGTGCGGGCTGGACGCGTGAATCCCGATCTCGGCACCGAGCTGCGCGACCTCGCCCTCGACATCGCCCGGGAGGCGGTCGCACTCGCCCGCCAGATGCGTGCCGGTGGCATCGCCGTCGCGGACACCAAGTCGAGCGCCGTCGACGTGGTCACGGCGGCCGACCGGGCCAGCGAGGAGCTGATTCGCTCGCGCATCCTGGCCGTCCGCCCCGACGACGCGATCATGGGGGAGGAGGGTGAGGACCACCCGGGCACGAGCGGCGTGCGCTGGATCGTCGACCCGATCGACGGCACCGTCAACTACCTCTACGGCCTGCCGGACTGGGCCGTGTCCATCGCCGCGGAGGTGGACCGGCAGGTCGTCGCCGGCGTCGTGGTCAACGGCTCCACGGGTGTTGCGTACGCCGCAGCGCTGGGCGCCGGCGCGACCAGGGACGGCCAGCGGATCGGCGTACGCCCCACGCCACCCGTCGCCGAGCGACTGGTGCTGACCGGCTTCGGCTACCGCAGCGACGTCCGGGCCCATCAGGCCGCGTGCGTGGCGGCCCTGCTCCCGCACGTGCGCGACATCCGGCGGATGGGCTCGTGCGCCCTCGACCTGTGCCACGTCGCCGACGGCAGCGGCGACGCCTACGTCGAGGAGGGACCGCAGGCCTGGGACTACAGCGCAGGTGGTCTGGTGCTGTCCGAGGCCGGTGGCAGGTTCGACCTGCTCGCCGGGCGGCTGCACCAAGTGGTCCCCGGCGCGCCCGAGAAAGCCCTCCTCGTGGGCGCTCCTGACGAGGGATGGGACACGTTCGTGGCAGCGCTGGGCGACGCCGGCTTCCTCGCCTGACGGACTCGGGAATACGCGGGCTTCATCACCTGTTCTCGGGACTGATCGGGTCCGCCGTAGCGGGCCGGACCTACATGGTGCACAATCTGGCGCCGACGAGCATGACGAGGCCCAACACCCGGGGGCCTCGAGCTGATGGGGAGAAGGACGAAGATGGCTACTGACTACGACGCGCCGCGCAAGACCGAGGAAGACCAGAGCGAAGAGAGCATCGAGGAGCTCAAGGCGCGCCGCCACGACAAGAACTCGGGCAAGGTCGACGAGGACGAGACCGAGGCTGCGGAATCCTTCGAGCTGCCCGGCGCCGACCTCTCGCACGAGGAGCTCGCCGTTGAGGTGATGCCCACGCAGGAGGACGAGTTCACCTGCATGAGCTGCTTCTTGGTGCACCACCGCTCGCAGCTCGCAGACGCGAAGAAGCAGATCTGCCGCGACTGCGCCTGAGCGCTGACCGCACGCAACGAGGCCGCGTCCCCACGGGGGACACGGCCTCGTGTGCTTGGTGCGCGGGTCAGCTCTGGGGTGCGGGCGCCCTCGACGCGTCCTGGCCGTCCTTCTGGAGCGGTGCGGGCAGGTGCCCGGTGGAGCGTGCGTAGTAGTTGGCGGCACGTCGGGTGGCGAACATCCTGGCCAGCGCGATGAACGTGCCGCTCGCGGCAGCCCACGCCACGGCCTCCCAGAGGTCGACGTCAGGGTCGGCCGGGTTGGCGGGCGGGTTCTTCCCGGTCGCGGCCCGCCAGGTGGTGTTGAGGCCCTTCTTCGCGATCGAGGCTGCCCCGAGGGCGGCCACGAGCGAGAAGGCAGACCATGCCTTGCTGCTCTCTCCAGATGCCATGGGCGTCACCCTACCGATCGGACGTGGCGAGGGCGGCGGCGAGCGCCTCCGGTCGCCGCGAGCTGATCAGCCAGTACGGCGCAGGGTCGCTCGGGTCCGTCAGGTCGACGCGCACGCCGCGCTTGAGATAGGGCCGCAGGAGCAGGAACGCGCGAACATCCGCGTCCCGGCCCGCCTGGAGCCGCATCGCCTCCGCGTCGAGCGCCGTCACGGCGCCGACATGCGTGGTCGAGATGTGGGCGCGCCCGGCATGGAGCACCTCGCCGTCGACGGAGATGCGCGCTGCGCCGTACGACACGAAGAGGGCGATCATGAGCGCCACCGCCAGACCGGTCACGCTCCAGGCGACGGATCCGGGGACGGCGACGATCAGTGCCAGCCACAAGGTGGCAATCAGCATCGTGCCCTGCACCCACCAGCGCAGCGGCACGCTCAGCCGTTCCGCGAACTCCACGGCGCAGAGCCTATGGGGGCGCTGTGCCGGCGACGTTGGCGGGTAGATTCACCGCCCGTGCCAGACCACGATCTCGATGTCTCCATCGTCCGTCTCGACCCCGACCTCCCGCTGCCGTCCTACGCGCACCCGGGCGACGCCGGGGCCGACCTGCACTCCACGATCGACCTGCAGTTGCTGCCGCACGAGCGCGCCCTGGTGCCGACCGGCATCTCGATCGCCCTGCCGCCCGGGTTCGTCGCGCTGATCCACCCGCGCTCCGGGCTGGCGGCCAAGCACGGCCTGTCCATCGTCAACACCCCCGGCACCGTCGACGCCGGCTATCGCGGCGAGATCAAGGTGCTGCTGATCAACCACGACCACGTGCGTCCGGTGAGCATCGAGCGCGGTGACCGGATCGCGCAGCTCGTCATCCAGCGCTTCGAGCGGGCCCGCTTCGTGGAGGTCGACACACTGCCGGAGTCCGTGCGTGGCGCGGGGGGTTACGGTTCTACCGGTGGCTTCGCGCCTGCCTGAGTGGCGCGCCCGCCGCCCGTATTTCTTGTGCACCAGGAATGGAGTGATCACGTGAAGTTCCGCCGCAAGTCGGAGCCCGCCACCGAGGCGACCACCGACGCAGTTGAGGCGACGTCCGCGACGCCTGCGGAGCCCCGCACCGACGGTCCCTTCGACGAGTCACAGGTCGCCGGCGACGGCGTCCAGCGCGTCGACCTCGGCTGCCTGCTGATCGCTCCGAGCGAGGGGCGCGAGCTGCGCCTGCAGGTCGACGAGAAGAGCGGCAACGTCCAGGCGGTCATGCTGACCGGGCAGGACGGCGCGCTCGAGATCCAGCCCTTCGCCGCGCCCCGCAACGGCGACCTCTGGGGCACCGTGCGCCCGCAGATCCAGGCCGACATCACTGGTCGCGGCGGCCAGGCGGAGGAGCGTGAGGGCCGCTTCGGCACCGAGCTCGTCTGCCAGGTGCCGGTCAAGAAGCCCG
>JBDSPC010000526.1:0-7855 GCA_039914485.1 Nocardioides sp. | reverse complement strand
GGACGTGACTGAAACCATGATGACCCTCCCCAGGACCTGCCGGACCACTCCGGACGCACCAGAATCTATGGGTGAGCCGGGGGGTGGCGCATGCCCGAGACAGGGGGTTTTTCGGCGTACGGCGAAGTGTCAGCCGACGTCAGGAACCCGTCGTGTCAGGCGCCGAGCGAGGTGCCGGCCGAGCGCAGGTTCTCGCACGCCTCGACGATGCGAGCGGCCATGCCGGCCTCGGCGGCCTTGCCCCAGGCGCGCGGGTCGTAGAGCTTCTTGTTGCCGACCTCACCGTCGACCTTGAGCACGCCCGCGTAGTTGCTGAGCATGTGGTCGACGACCGGGCGGGTGAAGGCGTACTGCGTGTCGGTGTCGACATTCATCTTGATGACGCCGAAGTCGACGGCCGCACCGATCTCCTCGGCGGTCGAGCCGGAGCCGCCGTGGAAGACCAGGTCGAAGGGCTTGGCGTCGGCGGCCAGGCCGAGCTCGGCGGCGACCGCGGCCTGCGCCTCGCGCAGGATCTCCGGGCGGAGCTGGACGTTGCCGGGCTTGTAGACGCCGTGCACGTTGCCGAAGGTCAGCGCGGTCATGTAGCGGCCCTTCTCGCCGCTGCCGAGCGCGCGCAGCGTGGCCAGCGCGTCCTCGGGGGTCGTGTAGAGCTGCTCGTTGATCTCCGCGACGACGCCGTCCTCCTCGCCGCCGACGACGCCGATCTCGACCTCGAGGATGATCTTGGCGGCGGCGCACTTCTCGAGCAGCTCCTGCGCGATCTCGAGGTTCTCCTCGAGCGGCACGGCCGAGCCGTCCCACATGTGCGACTGGAAGAGCGGGTTCTCGCCGCGGGCCACGCGCTCGGCCGAGATGGCGATCAGCGGGCGGACGAAGCCGTCGAGCTTGTCCTTGGGGCAGTGGTCGGTGTGCAGCGCGATGTTGACGGGGTAGCTCTTGGCGACCTCGGCGGCATAGGCGGCGAAGGCGACCGAGCCGCTCACCATGTTCTTGATCGAGGGGCCGGAGAGGTATTCGGCACCGCCGGTGGAGACCTGGATGATGCCGTCGGAGCCGGCGTCCGCGAACCCCTTCAGGGCCGCGTTGAGGGTCTGCGACGACGAGACGTTGATGGCCGGATAGGCGAAGGACTTCTCCTTCGCCGCGTCCAGCATCTGCGCGTAGACCTCGGGGGTGGCGATCGGCATGGAGTGCTCCTGAAGACGGCGATTCGAGTTGTCGCAATGACCCTAATGGCTACCGGCGGGTCCGCGAATCGTGCCCACGGGTCCGAACTGGTCCAGACCTGATCGAACTTCGGCGCAACCAAATGGCCCGCGGCAGCGTCAACACCGGTAGGACGCACCTCCGGGGGCGCGAAGGGGGAGAACCATGACGACCAGCATCGACTGGGTGCACGAGATCGACGCATCGCTCGACGGCAGCGACCAGCCGCCGGCGGCGTTCGTCCCGCTCCCCCGCATCCCGCGCTGGCACCGGCAGGCGCTGCCGTCCACACAGGCATTCTCCGACTACGTCGCCGAGCGTGGCCCGCACGTACGCCGCCTGGCGCACGCCATCTGCTGCGACTGGACGCAGGCCGAGGCGCTCGTGCTGTCGACCTTCACCCGCCTCTACGACGCCTGGCACCGCATGCCGAGCAGCGATGCGGCCGACGCGTTCGTCCACCGCTCCCTCGGCCGCGCGGTCGTCACCCATTCCCCCACCGCGCGCAGCTGCAACGCCCATGGCGACGACTACCCGATCGAGGACGAGTCGCTGCTCTTCGACGGACTCCAGTCCCTGACCACGATCCAGCGCAAGGCAGTCGTCCTGCACGACTGGCTCGACCTGCCGGTGACCGAGGTCGCCGACGCCATCGGCATCAGCCCCGAGCTCGTCATCCTGCACGCCGCCCGCGGCCGCTCGGCGCTGAACTTCCTGCTGCCCGAGTCGGCCTGACAACCGATCGCGCCCGCCTTCCGTATTCCTCGTGACGGACCACGGAAGGCACCGACATGAACACCCAGATCGACTGGCACGGCGAGCTCGACTCCTCCTTCGGCACCGGCGCTGACCGCCCGCCAGCCGACTATCTCGTCCCCGCTCGTGCGGCGCTGCGCAGGCGGCGTACGGCGGTGGGCGCAGCCGCCCTCGCCAGCCTGGTCGTCATCGGCGGCATCGGCTGGGCGTTCGCGCCCGACGACGGCGGCCCACGGTCGTCCGACGTCGCGACGGATCCGAGCGACTCGAACTCGCCATCTCCGACCCCGACCGTCGCCACCCTGGCACCATCGCCGACCATCCGGACGACGTGCGAGCGGCGCTGCCGGGCGAGGTCGAGGACTTCGCGTCCGACTCGATGGCCCCCGTCACCCCGCTGGGTAACGGCGAGCTGGTGCACAAGACCGGCTGGAACATCGAGAGCATCTACGTCCTGGAGGACCGGCCGCGATATCGCGTGTGGGGCGTCAGCGCCGTCCCGGCCGCCGGGGGCGAGGCCGTCTGGATGATCCTCAACTGGCGCCCCCGGAGCACGGGCGCGGTCTACGACCCTGCGGGCAAGCGCTTCGCCGTCTTCGAGGACTGGCTCGATGTGACCTGGGCCGAGCAGCAGGGCGCCGAACCACCGCCGGCCGCCCGGCTGGTCGACGGACAGCTCGAGCTCGCGCCCGGCGTGACCGCCCTCGAGACCGTCGAGCACCCCGCGCAAGCAGCGGCCTACGGTCCCATCGGCAATTTCGTGGCCGCCAGGCTGCGACTGTCGGACGGAACGATCATGTTCGCCCTGGTCGGCCCCGAGGGCGGGACCTTGCTTGATCCCGCCGTGCTGGAGGCACCGACCATAACCGCCTTCCTCGCCCACCTGCAGGGTCAGGGCGACAACGGGGAGGGACTGCGATGAGGGCCGCTTCTCGGGACGAGGCGTTCACCGCCTACGTGGCCGCACGCCAGACCTACCTGCGACGCATCGCCTATGCGATCTGCGGCGACTGGCACCAGGCCGACGACCTGCTGCAGATCGCGTTGACGAAGCTGTACGTCGCCTGGCCGCGCCTGCGTCGCGAGGGTGCCGAGGATGCCTACGTCCGCCAGATCATCCTGCGCTCGCACATCGACGAGACCCGGCGACCCCACCGCCGCGAGGCGCCCGGCCTCGACGGCCACGACCCCAGCGCACGCGAGCCCTTGCCGGTCGAGGAGGGCAGCGCGCTCTTCGACGCTCTGCAGGAGCTGCCGGTGATGCAGCGCAAGGTGATCGTGCTGCGGCACTGGCTCGGCCTCGACGTGCGGGAGACCGCACGCGAGCTCGGGCTGGCCGAGGGCACGGTGAAGAGCCACAGCTCGCGTGGACTCGCGACCCTGGAAGCGGTGCTGAGCAACCGCTGACAACCGATCCGCGCGGCGGGCGTACTTCTCCATGACACGATCTCGACCCCAGGGGGACGACATGGATCTCAAGGAAACCTTCGACCGGGCACTGGACGGCGGGCCTGCCCACCGTCCGATCGAGGACCGGTTGGCCGTGGGCCGTCGAGCGACCCGCAGGCGGCGTACGGCGATGGGCGCGAGCGTCCTCGCCACGGCCCTCGTCCTCGGTGGGATCGGCTGGGCGGCGCAGCCCGACCCGGCGGTGAAGACCGAAGGATCGGTCGCAACGTCGCCGACGCCCCCGCCGACGGTGGTCTCTGAAAGTCCCGCTCCGTCCATGCCCACACCGATGTACGAATACGACTTCTACACCGGCGACCTCGAGACGGCCTCCGGAGTCGCGATCCAACATCAGGTGGACAGTCCGATCGCCCGATCAGGTGTGAAGTCGTCGGCGGCGGTCATCACGTTCAAGGGGAAGACGTGGTGGGTCATGTCGGCCCTGCGTGAGGCCGGTCGCCCACTCCGCAACGGCTGGAACGAGGAGCAAGAACCCACGCCTGGACGCTCCTTCGAGCAGTGGATGCACGAGATGGACGTGCTGTGGACCGAGCCGATGTTCGACACCTACGGCTACAAGGCCGGCTGGGTGACGATCAGCGAGAACGGTCTGCTGACCCCGCACAAGGGCGCCACCATCCTCGAGCAGTCAAGCCCTGCTCGGCTGGACCAGGCGCCCGAGGGAGTGCCCAGCGCGACGGCGACCATCGAGGTCGACGGCGCCCGGTTGTGTGTGATCGCACGCATCATGGACGACCCGTCACCGGGCATCGTCTATCTGGCCGAGTCGGAGTATCCGGGATGCGGCGACGCACTCATCGGCTACCCCTACGAGTCGGCACCGTGAGACGCAGCGATCGCGAGGCGGCGTACACGGACTTCGTCCTGGCCCGTCAGGACCACCTGCGCCGCGTGGCGTATGCACTGTGCGGCAACTGGCACGACGCCGACGACCTGCTGCAGACCGCGCTGACCAAGCTGTACGTCGCGTGGTCGCGGGTGGCCAGGGACGGCAACCCCGAGGCCTATGTCCGGCGCATCCTCGTGCACACGAACATCGACGACTTCCGTCGGCGGCAGCGGCGGGTGCAGACGGTCTCGCTCGACGTCGGGGCCGACATGCCGGCTCGCGAGCGGCTCGACAGTGACGAGCAGGCCGCCCTGATGGAGGCGCTGCAGTCGCTGCCCGACATGCAGCGCAAGGTCGTCGTGCTGCGGCACTGGCTCGGGCTCGACGTGCGCGAGACCGCCGTAGAGCTCGGCATCGCCGAGGGCACGGTGAAGAGCCACAGCTCGCGTGGACTCGCTGCCCTGCAGAGCGTGCTTGCATCGCCGGCGGAACCCCTGCACTAGCCTCGGCGCACGATCCGGCGCACGGCCGGAGAGATCACGGGGGATCCATGAGCATCGACGAAACACTCAGCCACGGCGTCCAGCGCGAGGACCTCGACCAGGACCGGGCCCTGACGTTCGGCGTCCTGTCCTTCGCGCTCGGCATGACCGGAGTCATCGGCGGGGGCACCCTGGCCAACGCGTTCCAGTACTGGGCGTTCGAGATCACCCGACGCGGCAACAGCAGCGGCAACCTGGTCCAGGCGATGGGCACGCTCCCGGCAATCCTGCTCGGCGTCGTCGCGGTCGTGCTCGGCCTGATGGCCGCCCGCTCGAGCTACGTGCCTGCCTCGGCAACGGGCAAGGCCGGCGCCGTCACCGGGATCCTCGGCATTGTCGGCGGCGTCGCGTGGGCCGCGTCGATGCTGACGTCCGAGATCTACTAGCCGCGCCAGGCGTCCTCGGCCGACAAGTCGGCGTACGCCCGGATCCAGCTGTGCATCGCGATCGCCGCGGCGGAGCTGGCGTTGATGGAGCGGGTCGAGCCGAACTGCGCGATGGAGAAGGTCCCGTCGCACTCCTCACGAGCCGATGACGAGAGCCCCGGCCCCTCCTGCCCGAAGAGGAAGCAGACGTCGCGCGGCAGCGTCATCGTCTCGAGGTGCTCGCTGCCCGGCAGGTTGTCGATGCCGAGGAGCCGCACCCCGATGGAGTGGAGATGTTCGGCCAGGTCCGTCGCCGTCGCGTGGTGTCGCACGTGCTGATAGCGATCGGTGACCATCGCGCCGCGACGGTTCCAGCGGCGGTTGCCGACGATGTGGATCTCCGCTGCCAGGAACGCGTTCGCCGTACGCACAATGGTGCCGATGTTGAAGTCGTGCTGCCAGTTCTCGATCGCGACGTGGAATCCGTGGCGACGCGTGTCGAGGTCGGCCACGATCGCGGCCATCGACCAGTAGCGGTAGCGGTCCACGACATTGCGCCGATCACCGTCGCGCAACAGATCGGGGTCGTAGTGCTCCCCCACCGGCCAGTCGCCCTCCCACGGCCCGAGCCCGACCTCGGGCGGACCGTGCGGCATCGGGTCGTACGGCGCCCGCTCCTGCTCACTCTCGAGGGACTCATCCACGAGTGAACCCTAGGGGGATCCCCCGGTTAGGCTGACCTTCGTGACTGTGCTCCTGGATCTCCACCCCCTCCTGCTCGGGATGGACTGGATGGATCCCAACTGGCTGCTGCGCGAGTTCGGGGGCGCCCTCTTCTGGCTCAGCCTCGCGATCATCTTCGTCGAGTGCGGCCTCTTCTTCCCGTTCCTGCCGGGCGACACCCTGCTCTTCGCGATGGGGCTCTTCATCGCGACCGAGCGCATCGAGGTCTTCCCCGGACCGGAGTGGGTCGAGCTGGTGGTGGCGCTCTCGCTGTTCACCCTCGCCGCCATCGCCGGCAACATTGCGGGCTACGAGATCGGCCGCAAGATCGGGCCGCCGCTCTACGAGCGCGACGGCCGCATCCTCAAGCGCAAGTACTTCGACCAGACGACCGCGTTCTTCGACAAGCACGGCAACAAGGCGCTGGTGATCGGCCGCTTCGTGCCGTTCGTCCGCACCTACATCACCGTCGTCGCCGGCGTCACCCGCATGGACCGCCGCCGCTTCATCCTGTGGAGCCTGGTGGGCGCGATCGGTTGGGTCCTGTCCGTCACCCTGCTCGGCTACTTCCTCGGCTCCGCGTTCCCCAGCCTCGGCGAGCAGATCGACAAGCTGATCGTCATCATTCTGGCGTTCTCGCTGATCCCGATCGCGTGGGAGTGGTGGCGCCACAAGCGCACCAACGACCCCAAGGCCGCGGACAACGACGGCGACGGCGTGCCCGACCGCGACATCGCAGGTCAGGACGTCTGAGCCTTCACGACGCCTGAGCGGCGTCCAGGTCGGCTCGGGTCAGCACGGCCCGGATCTCGAGACCGAGGTCGGACAGCGGATTCTCGCCCGCCGGTGAGCGGTCGATCGCGCACACGACGGTCTCCACGATCGCGCCGAGCTCCCGCAAGGCATTCGTCGCATCCCGTACGGCGCCGCCGGTCGTGATCACGTCCTCGACGATCGTCACCCGACGACCCTCGACGGACGGGCCCTCGGCGAGCTTGCAGGTGCCGTACTCCTTGGCCTTCTTGCGGACGAAGAGCGCCGAGGTGCCGGTCTTGGCGCTGACCATGGTGGCGATCGGGATGCCGCCCATCTCGAGGCCACCGAGCAGGTCGGTGGCAGC
This sequence comes from Nocardioides sp., assembly GCA_039914485.1. Taxonomy (GTDB): domain Bacteria; phylum Actinomycetota; class Actinomycetes; order Propionibacteriales; family Nocardioidaceae; genus Nocardioides. The sequence continues at coordinate 841 of JBDSPC010000526.1, read as the reverse complement.
GGGCAGCAGCTCGAGCATCTGGGTCGCCACCCGGTCGAGCAGGACCGGGTCGGCCTCGAAGAGGTACTTGTCGAAGTAGGTGTCGGCCACCTGTCCCGAGCGGAGGGTGAACTCCCCGGTCAGGCGACAGAGCGCGTTGATGTCGGCGGCAAGAGTGGGGTCGGACATGGTCGGAAGTGTCCCACTAGGGTCGAAGCCATGCGCCAGCACGCCCAACGGGTCCGCTCGATCCCGCCGACGATCTTCTCCGAGATGTCCGCACTCGCCGTGCGGACCGGCGCGATCAACCTCGGCCAGGGCTTCCCCGACGCCGACGGTCCGCCGTCCGTCATCGCCTCCGCGGTGGCCGCCCTCGAGCACGGCGCCAACCAGTACGCCCCCGGCATCGGGATCCCCGCGCTGCGCCAGGCGATCGCCCGCCACCAGCAGCGGCACTACGGCATCGAGCTGGACCCCGACCGCGAGGTCGTCGTCACCACCGGCTGCACCGAGGGCATCGCCGCCGCGCTGCTCGGCCTGATCGATCCCGGCGACGAGGTCGTCGTGCTCGAGCCCTACTACGACAGCTACCTCGCCATGATCGAGATGTGCGGCGCCGTACGCCGACCGGTGACCCTGCGAGCGCCATCGTTCCGTCTCGACGTCGACGCCCTGCGGTCTGCCGTCGGGCACCGGACGCGCGCAATCCTGCTGAACACCCCGCACAACCCGACCGGCACGGTGCTGACCCGCGACGAGCTGCAGGCGGTGGCCGACCTCGCGATCGAGCGCGACCTGATCGTGATCACCGACGAGGTCTACGAGCACCTCGTCTTCGACGCGCACGAGCACATCCCGCTCG
>JBDSPC010000517.1:0-2960 GCA_039914485.1 Nocardioides sp. | reverse complement strand
GATGGGCATCGTCGCGGCCGAGACCATCAGCGGCGCCGAGACCATGGCGATCAACTACGACATGATCCCGCGCGCGACCTACTGCAACCCGCAGATCGGTTCCTTCGGCTACAGCGAGGCCCAGGCCAAGGAGAAGGGCTACGACGTCAAGACGGCGACCTTCCCCTTCACCGCCAACGGCAAGGCCATGGGTCTCGGAGAGGCGGTCGGCTTCGTCAAGGTCATCGCCGACGCGGAGCACAACGAGATCATCGGTGCGCACATGATCGGGCCCGGCGTCACCGAGCTGCTGCCGGTGCTGACCCTGGCCCAGCAGTGGGACCTCACCGCCGACGAGATCTCGCGCAACGTGTTCGCCCACCCGACGCTCTCCGAGGCCGTCAAGGAAGCCGTCCACGGCATCGCCGGCCACATGATCAACTTCTGATGCCCACCACCTCCAACCGCGTCGTCATCATCGGCGGCGGCCCCGGCGGCTACGAGGCCGCGCATGTCGCCGCCCAGCTCGGGGCCGAGGTGACGGTCGTCGACTCCGACGGCGTCGGCGGCTCGGCGGTGCTCACCGACTGCGTGCCCAGCAAGACCCTGATCGCGACGGCCGAGCTGATGGCCGAGGTGTCCAACTCGGCCGAGCTCGGCATCGACTTCGCCGACCACGAGGGTGACGCCGCGACGACGATCAAGGTCGACCTCGGCAAGGTCAACGCCCGCGTCAAGAAGCTCGCGACCGACCAGTCCGGCGACATCGCGGCCCGGCTCGAGCGTGATGGCGTCCGGGTGGTGTCGGGCCGGGGTCGCATCGGTCCCAACCTCACGGTCACCGTCGGCGACGAGACCCTGCAGGCAGACTCGATCCTGATCGCCACGGGTGCCGCGCCGCGCACGCTGCCGAGCGCCCAGCCCGACGGCGAGCGGATCCTCACCTGGGAGCAGGTCTACGACCTGACCGAGGTGCCGGAGAAGCTCATCGTCGTCGGCTCCGGTGTCACCGGCCTCGAGTTCGCCAGCGCCTACCTCGCGCTCGGCATCCCGGTCACCCTGGTCAGCTCGCGGGATCGCGTGCTGCCCGGTGAGGACGCCGACGCCAGCGCCGTACTCGAAGAAGTGTCGATCCGCCGTGGCATGGAGGTGCTCGGCAAGTCCCGCATGGAGTCGGTGACGCGCGACGGCGACGTCGTGACGGTGCGGCTCACCGACGGCCGCGAGGTCACCGGCTCGCACTGCATCCTCGCGCTCGGCTCGATCCCCAACACCGCCGACCTCGGCCTCGAGGACGCCGGCGTCGAGAGCGACGACGGTGGCTTCATCAAGGTCGACCGCGTCTCTCGCACGACCGCTCGCGGGGTGTACGCCGCCGGCGACTGCACCGGAGTCCTGATGCTCGCCTCGGTCGCCGCGATGCAGGGCCGCATCGCCATGTGGCACTTCCTCGGCGACGCCGTGGCACCGCTCGACCTGAAGAAGGTCTCCTCCAACGTCTTCACCGCCCCCGAGATCGCCACCGTCGGCTGGTCGCAGCAGGCCGTCGACTCCGGCGAGATCCGCGCCGAGGTCGTGATGCTGCCCCTGGCCGGCAACGCGCGCGCCAAGATGCAGGGCGTGCACGACGGCTTCGTCAAGCTCTTCATCCGCCCCGGCACGGGGATCATCGTCGGCGGAGTGGTCGTCGGGCCGCGCGCGTCCGAGCTGATCCACGTCGTGTCGCTCGCGGTGGCCGAGTCGATCACCGCGGACAAGCTCGCCCAGGCGTTCACGGTCTACCCGTCGCTGAGCGGCTCGATCGCCGAGGCTGCGCGCAGGCTGCACAAGGTCTGACGCTCAGACGCTTCCAGCCTCCCCACAGGATCGTTGGCTAGCGTGGCGCACCAGTGTCTCCAACCAAAGGTCTGTGCTGTGCTCCGACGTCTCCGTCCCCTCGCTGCTGCCCTGTGCGCAGTCCTTCTCATCCCTGCTCTCGGCGCCTGTGGATCGAACGCGACAGACGACCCCGACTCGGCCGCTGACCCAGCTGTGGGCGAGCTCGACGAAGTCTCGTTCAGCGGCGAGGTGGGCGACAGCCTCACCGCCAAGTGGAGCTCCGCCGTCGAGGCACCCAAGGAGGTGGCCGTGACCACGCTGGTCAAGGGTGACGGCGAACCGGTCGCGGACGGTGACACCGTGAGCACCTACCTGTGGGTCGGCAACGGGACCGCGCAGGAGCAGGTCTTCAGCGACTACGACAACGGTGCGCCCGAGTCCATCCCGAACGATCCCGATCAGCTCGGTGAGGTGTTCCGGGCACTGGTCGAGGGGCAGACATACGGCTCCCGAGTCGCCGTCGTGACCACCGCGAACGAGGTCTTCGGCGAGGAGGAGAACCAGCTGGGTGTCGATCCGACAGACAGTCTGGTGATCGTCGCCGACCTGGTGGAGAAGGAGGCGGTCGCGCCGACGCCCACGGACGACAAGGCGCACGACGCGTCGCCGGACGAGCAGCCGACGGTGGTCGAGGAGGACGGCAAGCCGACGGGCCTGGACTTCTCGGGCATCGACGAGCCCGCGCTCGACACCCCGGTCCAGCGCGTCATCCTGGAGGAGGGGACGGGCGCCGCCGTGAAGGCTTCCGACACCGTCACCGTCAACTACCTCGGCTCGACGCTCGGCGCGGACGCCCCGTTCGATGAGAGCTACTCCCGCGGGCAGCCCCTGAACTCCTCGTTGAGCGGCCTGATCCAGGGCTGGAGCATCGGCCTCACCGGGGTGACGGTCGGGAGTCGCGTCCTGCTCCAGATTCCACCGGCCTTCGGATACGGCGCGCAGGGGAGTGGCGAGTCGATCCCGGGCAACGCGACGCTGTGGTTCGTGATCGACGTCCTCAAGGCGAAGTAGCCGCTGGCTGTGCGGCGGCCGTTCCCCGCCGCGCGTCCCCGGCCGGGCGGGCCCTTTGCCTCTGTCGGCTGCTGCGACGTCGCGGAAGGCTA
>JBDSPC010000402.1:0-2509 GCA_039914485.1 Nocardioides sp. | reverse complement strand
GAGCTTCGAGACCGCCGACGACCTCACCACCGGCCGCTTCCGGATCCGCAGCCAGGCCGAGGCGCAGGTGACCGACAACGACCAGCGCACCCGCACCCGCTCGGCGCGCGCGGTGCTCGTGGTCAACGGCACCCGGCACCCGCTGCGAGCGCCCGGCCTCGTCGTCGGCCGCGGCACCGAGGCCGACCTGCGGATCAACGATCCCGGTATCAGTCGCCAGCACGTCGAGTTCATCGTCAACGGCGACGACCTCGAGGTCGTCGACCTCGGCTCCACCAACGGGATGCTCGTCAACGGCACCAAGGCCGGCCGTGCGGTCCTGCACGACGGCTCCGAAGTGAAGATCGGCCGCACGACGATGACGGTTCGTGTCGATGGAGAGGCCTGAGCCGTGTCCGAGCTGACCCTGTTCCTGATCCGGTTCGCCTACCTGGCGATCCTGTGGATCTTCGTGCTCTCCGCCGTCTCGGTGATCCGTTCCGACATGTTCGGTGCCCGGGTGCCCGAGACCGCGCGCGGGGCGGCCGCGCCTGCCCGGGGGAAGGGCAAGGCCAAGGCGCCCACCAAGCGTCGCGGGTCGCCGACCCACCTGATCGTCATCGAGGGCGACAACACCGGCGCCCGCGCCGAGCTCAGCGACGCGCCCCTGCTGATCGGTCGCGGCAGCGACGCGGCGATCAAGCTCGACGACGACTACGTCTCCACCCGGCACGCCCGGGTCGCGGCGAGCGGCGACGAGTGGTTCGTCGAGGACCTCGGCTCCACCAACGGCACCTACGTCGGCACGGTCCGGATCACGCAGCCCACCACCATCGGCCTGGGGATCCAGGTGCGGATCGGCAAGACCATCCTCGAGCTGCGGAAGTAGGGCGCATGGCCTCGGAGCAGCTCTTCCTCCAGTTCTCTGCGATCTCGGACGTCGGCCGGATCCGCAAGGACAACCAGGACTCCGGCTATGCCGGGCCGTGGCTGCTGACCGTCTGCGACGGGGTCGGCGGCGCCGCCCGCGGCGACCTCGCCTCCGCCACCGCCGTACAAGCACTGCGCAAGCTCGACACGTTGCCCAGCGACGACATGCTCGGCCAGGTCGCCGGCGCCATCCACCGCGCCAACGACCGCATCTCCGAGATCATCGACGAGGACCCGGCCCTCAACGGCACCAGCACCACCGCATCGGTGCTGCTCTTCGACGGCACCAAGGTCGCGGTCGGCCACCTCGGCGACAGCCGGGCCTACCTCCTACGCGACGGCGAGCTGCGCCAGCTCACCCACGACCACACCTTCGTCCAGAGCCTGATCGACGAGGGCCGGATCACGGAGGAGCAGTCGCGGACGCACCCCAACCGCAACCTCATCCTCAAGGCCGTCGACGGCATCCGGCACGAGGAGCCCGACCTGTTCGAGCTGCCGGTCCAGGTCGGCGACCGGCTCTTCGTCTGCTCCGACGGCGCCTGCGGCTTCCTCACCGACGACCGGATGGCCGACATCCTCAACAGCGGCACCCCCGACTTCGCGGCGGTCGAGCTGGTCCGAGCCAGCCTCGAGGCGGGCAGCAGCGACAACGTCACCTGCATCGTCGCCGAGGTCGTCGCGACCGCCCCCGAGCCGCCGATCGAGCCGCTGCTCGTCGGTGCCGCCGCCGACCTGCCGCGCAGCCTTGCCAGCACCGGGGCCACCCGCAGCCGCGCCTTCCGCGGCCACCGCTCCGGCGACACCGGCGAGATCCCCCCGGTGCAGGGAGAGCTGCCGAGCGACCTGCCCAGCGACATCCACGCGATCCACTCCGACCCTGTCGATCCCGAGGCCGCGCGATACGCACCCCGCCCGCCGGCCCGCTTCACCTGGCTCAAGCGCGCCCTCGCGGCCTGTGTCGTGGTCGGCCTGGTCTGGATCGCGCTCGCCTTCGCGTGGTCATGGAGCCAGAGCCAGTTCTACGTCGGCGTCATGGACGGCAAGATGACCATCTTCCGCGGGCTCAACGCGGAGATCCCCGGCATCGAGATCTCGCACCCCTACGAGATGAGCGACGTCGAGATCGACAACCTCAGCGAGTACGACGCGCTCAACGTCAGCGGCGGCATCGAGGTCAGCGACCTCGACGAGGCCCGCGCCACGGTCGAGAACTACGCCGCTCTCCAGGAACTGCCGGAATGAGCCAGTCCGGCACCCTCATGGGATTCGTGCACCGGCGCCGCCGTGGGGCCGAGCTCTTCCTCCTGCTGCTCGCGCTGGTGGTCGGCATCGGCGCCTATGCCGCGGTCGGTCTCGGCGTCGAGGGCACCGTCCCCACCGACATCGTCACGTACGGCGGATGGCTGGCCGCGCTCGTCGTGGCGGCCCACGTCGCCGTGCGGATCGTGGCGCCGTACGCCGATCCGGTGCTGCTGCCCCTGGTGGCCGCGCTCAACGGGCTCGGCCTCGCGGTCATCCACCGCCTCGACCTGACCTACGAGTCGATCGGCAGGCCGAACCACACGTTCGCCACGCAGCAGCTGACGTGGATGACGCT
>JBDSPC010000335.1:0-3935 GCA_039914485.1 Nocardioides sp. | reverse complement strand
GTTGCTCGAGCGAAGTCATTATCCCCTCCCCGGACTCAACGTAACAGCGAGTTACTGAATTCTCTATCAACGATCTCGAAGCGCGTGGTGCGCTTGAGCTTGAGGTCGCCGCAGCTCTGACGGCGCTCGGGTCCGGGCACCTCTACGATCTCGACGTCGGGACTGCCACCGCCCAGGACGTGCAGCTCGCGCACCTGCTCGACGCCACTGCGCCCGGCCCGGCCGCGGCTCAGCTCGATCGGCACAGCGCCGGCCTCCACCTCGACGCAGGCCTCGACGGCGTTGTCCATCGTCAGCCGGCCGAGCGTGTGTCCGCTCGGGAGCGCGAGCAGGGTGCCGGAGAAGCGGTGCCCGCCGAGGTGCGTGGTCTCCCAGGTCTCCTCTGGCCAGCGGGCCGCGAGGGCCGCGGTGATCGGGCGGCCGATCTCGGCACAGCAACGGTCGCGACGACCGTTGGTGCAGACGAGCCAGAGGCCGCCGTCGTGGGGCTTCGGGTCGCGCTCGACGTCGAGGTCGAGGAGGTCGTTGACGTCGGCCAACAGCGTCGTGCGTACGGCGAAGCCGTCGGCGTTCGCCACCGCGTGGAACACCCGGACGCCCGGGCCACTCGTGCCGCCGTGGCGCCGGATCAGCTGCACCCGGATCCCGGTCAAGCCGTCGAGGAACGTCCGCACCGATTCCGGCAGCCGGCTCTCCTCGACGGCGTGGCGGCCCCAGGCCCCGGGGTACTCCACGAACAGGAAGGCGGAATCCGTCGGCGCAGTGCCGGCCAGCGGCTCGCCGTCGTCGCGGCTGCCCACCGAGCAGCGGAAGTCCTCGTCGTCACTCATCGACGGACATTGTGCCGTCCGGCCGTCTCAGGCCGGGATGAGGCCGTCGCGTCGGGCGATCGCGGCCGCCTCGGTGCGGGAGGACGCCGCGAGCTTGCCGAGGATGTTGGAGACGTGGACGGACACCGTCTTGGTGCTGATGAACAGCTGCTTGCCGATCTCGCCGTTGGTGCGCCCTTGGGCAACCAGGGCCAGGATCTCGGACTCGCGTGGGGTCAGGCTGACGTCGTGGGTCCGGCGCGGTTGGGAGGTCGAGCCGAGCGCCGTGAGCTCGGCCAGCAGCGGCTTCGCGCCGATCGCGCGGGCTGACTCGCGTGCCAGGTCGGCCATCACCCGGGCACCGGCGGCGTCACCGGTCGCGCGCAGCACCTCGGCGCAGCGGGCGCGCACGCGTGCGATCTCGTAGACGTCGCCGTACGCGACGAAGGCCTCCTCGGTGGCGCGCCAGATCGTGACGAGCTCGTCGCTGGTGGGCGGGTCGAGCTGGCTCAGCCAGCGGAACCGCAGGTCCTCGGCGGCCAGGCGCGCGACCCAGGCCTGGTATTCGGGGCCGCGAGCGGTGTCGTATTCGGCATAGAAGTCGATGACGCGTTCGCCGTCGTTGAGCATGCGGTGCACGACGTCGGCCGCAGCCTCCCGCTCGGCGGTGGACTGATGGGCAGCGGCGGTCGCGTGGATGCCGATCACGATCGTGGCGAGGCGCAGTCGCGCCTGGAACCACTCGTGCCACAGCGGGCGGACGGTCGCGATGACCTTGTCGTAGACCTCGACCGCGCGCGCCTGGTCGCCCTCCTGCTCGGCCCTGATCAGCTCGGCCGAGCCGCCCATGATGGCGATCAGGCCGTCGCGCGACCAGTAGTCACGCAGCGTCGTGAACGAGTCGGGCTTGCACTTGCCGCGGATGGCCACGCCGTAGACCTGGTGCGCGAAGTAGAGCCATTCGTAGACCAGCGGCGGGTTGAGGCCCTCGACGTCGAGCAGGGAGTAGGCCTCGTCGAGCCGGCCGAGGGTGGCCAGCACGCTCGCCTTCATCCAGCGCGCCTCTGCGGGGAAGGGTGCCCATCGGAGTCCGACCTCCTCGGCACGGCGGACCACCTCGTCATAGGCCTCGAGGGCAGCGGTGAAGTCGCCGTGGTCGTGGTGGAAGCGCCCGAGGAAATAGAGCGCGCGCAGCTCGGCCTCGACGTGTCCCGCGGCCCGGGCGCCGTCGGCCGCGGCCCGCCAGGCCGTGCGGAGGCGGTCGGCGTCGGGGGTGTCGTCGAGGCTGATCAGCGTCGTCGAGATCTCGAAGGCGATGCCGGTGAGGCTGTGTCGCTCGGCCAGGGTCAGCCCCTCGATGGCCACCGCGCGGGCGCGCTCCTCGTTGCCCCGGCCCAGCGACTGGGCGTGCACACCCAGGGCGCGGGCCAGCAGCTTGGGCGGAGCGTCGCCCAGCAGCTCGACCGCCTCGGCGGCGATCGCCTCCGGGTCCTCCGTGGTGTCGGTCAGCAGCAGGGCCGCGGCGATACCGGTCAGGATCTGGCCACGATCGATCGGCGAGGCATCCGCGGGCATGGTGGCGAGGTGGGAGCGGAGCACGGAGATGGCCTTGGACACCCGGCCGGACGCGATGAACGCCTCCGAGCACCGGCGCACCAGCGCGTGCAGGTCGATGTCGTCGGGCACCTCGGGCAGCTCGCCGAGCAGCTTCCACGCCTCGAGGAACTGCATGGCGGCTTCATTGGGGCCGCCGACGGCAAACGCCTGGTTGCCGGCCTCGATGCTCGCGACGGCCGCGGTGAGCCGGTCGCCGGCACGACGGGCGTGCAGGGCGAGCTCGGCGGCCGTGCCGACCACCCGACCCGACTGCAGCGCCTCCATGAACGAGGTGTGCAGCCGCGCGCGCTCGCCGGGCAGCAGGTCGTCGTAGACCGCCTCCCCGAGGAGCGCATGCCGGAAGGCGTACGACGCACCGCGCGCCTGCTCCAGGACGTTGGACTCCACCGCTGACCGGAGGGCGCCCTCGAGCTCGGCGGCGCCCAGCCCGGTGACCGCGGCCAGCAGTTCGTGGGACACGTGGCGCCCGGCGACGCTGGCCACCCGGACCACCTCGAGGGTGCGGTGGTCGAGGCCGTCGAGTCGGACGAGCAGCACGTCGGCCAGCTCGGCGGGGATCTGGCCGCCGGTCGCCCAGGTCGCCCCCACCAGCTCCTCGACGAAGAAGGCGTTGCCCTCGGCCCGGTCCACGATCTCGGCGACACTCGCCTCGGCGATGGTCGAGTGCTTGTGCATGGAGTAGACGAGACGGCGGACGTCACCGTCGGTGAGCGGCTCGACCTGGATCCGCTCGACCCCGCGCAGCCGGGACCACTCGGCGACCTGGGGCCGGAGCGGGTGGCGCCGGTGCAGGTCGTCGGAGCGGTAGGACACCACCAGCGCGACCGGGCCGGCGAACGGCCGGGAGAAGAGGAAGCTGAGCATGTCGCGGGTCGACTGGTCGGCCCAGTGGGTGTCCTCGACGACCACGAGCAGCGGGCCGGCCGCGGCGAGCGTCTCGAACAGGTCGTGGACCGCGGCGAAGATGTTGCCCCGGTCGAGCGACTGGTCCTCGTCGCGGTCGTCGGTCGCGCGGACACGACGGCCCGGCTGGAGGCGGGCGAGTGTGGGGTGACGATCCGTCACGCTCGCGGCCACCTCCGGCCGGTCCGTCAGGACGCGACCGAGGATCTCGGAGAAGGGGAGGTAGGGCAGCGAACCGTCGGCCAGGTCGAGGCAGTGCCCGGCCAGCACCAGCCAGCCCTCCGCGAGGGCGACGTCGCGGAGCTCGGTCAGCAGTCTCGTCTTGCCGACTCCGGCGTCTCCGGCCAGGAGCACGGTGCGACTGTCGGCGTACGACGCACTGGGTCCGGACGCGCGAATGCCGAGCCGGGAGATCAATTCCTCCAGCTCGGCATCGCGTCCGACGAGGTCGGTGCTGCGCGAGGTCGACACAAGGGTCATTGTGTCCTCTCGCACGGGGGCTCCGCCCCCGTGTCCCCCCGCCGGGGCTCCGCCCCGGAACCCCGGCAGGGGCACCACGCCAACTTCATTCTTTGCCAACCTCATGGTTCGGATCCGTCATATAGC
>JBDSPC010000307.1:0-6916 GCA_039914485.1 Nocardioides sp. | reverse complement strand
TCCGCCTCGCCGAGCGGGTGGCCGCACCGTCCTGAGCCTCAGGGATCCACGACTACTCGGTGGTCGACGGCGAGCTGATCGGCTTCGACCAGCAGCTCGCCGAGCGCGCTGACCGGCTGCGTCGGCCAGGTCCCCGCGAACTCCGTCAGCAGCGCGCGTGCCACCACTTCCGGCTCGAGCCCTGGGTTCTCCGCCGACAGCGAGCCGACCGACGCCGGGTCGAAGGGCTGTCCGAGATGGCCGTAGACCTCGGTCAGCACGGGTCGCAACACCGCTTCGTCGCCGACCACGACGAGGGACGCGAACAGCCACGCCTGGCGCAGGACGCGTTGCGCGGTCCCGATCAGCTTGGCCTCGCCCCGGGCGTTGACGCTGTGCGCCCCGGGGCAGTACTCACCCGGCACCGCCCCCAGCCGGGCCGCCACCCCGAGCGTGCGCATGACCCCCACCAGCCGCTCGCCGATCTCGACGAAGCGCCCGTCGTGCCCGCCGATCGGCTCCTTCTCGTGGCGCACGTGATGCATCACGACCGTCCGCTCGGTGTAGGCGACGGCGCGACCACCGGTGGCCCGGATCAGCGGCTCGAAGCCCACGTCCCTCGCCGCTCGGACCGCGGCGGGGAAGCCCGGCGACCGCGTCTCGCGCCGACCGAAGACGACGGAGCGACCCGATGGCTGATAGACGTGCAGGGCCTCGAACGACTCCTCGTGCTCGGCGCGGCGCGCCAGCAGGTGGCCGAGCGCGAGATTGGTCGCCTCGCCACCGGGCGCCGGATCGACGTAGACCTGCATGACCGAGCATCCTTGCAGCAGCCGCACCTGGGAGGTTCCGATGACCGAGCCAGACGCCTTCGCCGTACGCCGCGCAACGCCGGCCGACGCAGCCACGCTCGGACGCCTGCTGCGGGACTTCAACACCGAGTTCGAATCGCCGACCGGCGATGCTCTGCTACATCGGCCAGACGGAGGTCTAACCGGCGGCCAGAGGCTCGAGCATGATGTCCGGGTTGTCGCGGGCCGTCGCGCCCGCGCGCCACTGGTCGGTGAAGATCGCCAGGTAGGTGCCGTCGGAGCGCTGCAGCACCTCGACGCCGCGGCCGCCGCGGAGCGCCAGCGCGCCGTCGGCGTCGGTGCGGCGAGCCACCTTGAAGTCGAGCGACGAGAGCCGGATCGGCGAGTTGAACTCGTTGGCCATCCGCTCCTCCACGACCTCGAACTGCATCGGGCCGACCGCGGCCAGCACCGGGCTCTGGTCACCACGGAGGTCGGAGCGCAGCACCTGCACCACGCCCTCCTGGTCGAGCTGCTCGATGCCACGGCGGAACTGCTTGTAGCGACCGATGTCCTTCGCGGTCGCGGTCATGAAGTACTCCGGCGCGAAGGTCGGCACCGGCGGGAACTCGATCGGCTCGCCGGTGTAGACGGTGTCGCCGACGCGCAGCGCCTGGGCGTTGACGAAGCCGACGATGTCGCCGGGGTAGGCGTGCTCGATCGAGGTGACCTCGCGACCGAAGACGGCCTGGGCGTACTTCGTCGCGAACGGCTTTCCGCTCGCGGCGTGGGTGACGATCATGCCGCGCTCGAAGTCACCGGACACGATGCGGGCATAGGCCAGCCGGTCACGGTGCGCGGCGTTCATCCCCGACTGCACCTTGAAGACGAAGGCGCTGAAGTCGTCGTCCGTACGCCGCTGCGCGCCGTCGACACCGGCGATGGTGCCCGGCGCCGGGGCGAGGTCGAGCAGCAGGTCGAGCAGCTGTGCGACCCCGAAGTTCTGCAGCGCACTCGCGAACATGACCGGCGTGGTGACGCCCGCGAGGAACCGCTCCTGGTCGTGGTCGGCGTCGTCGAGCGAGAGCAGCTCGTGCTCCTCCACCGCGGCCGCCCACACCTCGGCGTCCGCGGCCTCCACGTCGTCGGCCGACATCCGCAGCTCGGGGGCGCGGGTCGCGCCACCGGCGGTGCGGGTGTACTTCACGAAGTCGCCGGTACGGCGATCGAGCACCCCACGGAAGTCCCCCGCCTCGCCCACGGGCCAGGTGAGAGGAGTGGGCCGCAGCTTGATCTGCTTCTCGATCAGGTCCATCAGCTCCAGGGCTGCGAGCCCGGGGCGGTCCCACTTGTTGATGACCGTGATCACCGGGATGCCACGCAGGGCGCAGACCTTGAAGAGCTTGAGCGTCTGCGGCTCGAGCCCCTTGCCCGCGTCGACCAGCATCACGGCCGAGTCGACGGCCGAGAGCACGCGGTAGGTGTCCTCGGAGAAGTCGCTGTGGCCGGGGGTGTCGACGAGGTTGATGACGTGGTCGCGGTAGACGAACTGGAGCGCGGCCGACGTGATCGAGATGCCGCGCGCCTTCTCCATGTCCATCCAGTCCGACACGGTGGCGCGGCGTCCGCCCTTGCCGTGCACGGCGCCGGCCTCGGTGATCACCCGCGCGTGCAGCGCGAGCGCCTCGGTCAGCGTCGACTTGCCGGCGTCGGGGTGGCTGATGACGGCGAAGGTACGGCGAGGGCGCTTGTCGGACACTCCCGGAAGTTACCGCGCCGCTCGCCGACCCTCCACTTCGCCGACCGACCACCCTGCGGTTTGGCAGCGTCACGGTCGGGAAGGCTCGGGCCATGCGCCCTCACCGGACTCACCGCCGACCCCCGCTCCGCGCGGTCGGCCTCTCGCTCATCGCCGTCACGCTCGCGACCGTTGGCCTGTCGGCCCAGGCACCCTCCCCGAGCCTCGCGGCCACGCGGGTCGAGGCCCCCGCACTCCTCACGCCGATCGCGACGAATGCGACCCGGACCACGGCGGCCAAACGGCTCGTCACCCTCGACCCCACCGTGCTGCCCGCGGAAGCCCTCGGCCAGCGCATCGGCCTCGCGCTGCCGGGCGGTTCGGCGCAGGTGCGGTTGTCTGGCGTGGAGCACGCCACGGCGTACACCGCCTGGACCGGTCGGCTCGACGGGGTGCCGGCGAGCTCCTTCAACCTCGTGCGGGTCGGCTCCGAGTTCCGGGGTGCGGTCGTCTCGCCGGAGGGCGTCTTCAGTCTGACGAGTGCGAGCGGCGGCCGCTACTGGCTCACCGAGGTGCCGCCTCGCCGGATGTCGTCGGCGGACGACGCGGCGACCGTTCGGACCCCGGCACCGACGAGCTCGCCGACCAGTGGGCGCACGAGCGCGCGGCAGGCGAAGGGCAAGACGCGCATCGGCGTGATGTTCGGCTACACGAGCGCCGCCAAGATCGCCGTCGGCGGCAAGGCCGCAATCAAGGCCGCCGCTGCCCTGGTGATCTCCCAGACCAACGAGGCGCTGGCCAACTCGGGACTCAAGGTCAAGCTGAGCCTGCGCGGCGTGGTCAAGGCCAAGGGCAAGGAGAGCACTGATGCGGTCAAGGACGCCTTCCGCGTGAGCCGGGCCCGCGACGGCCACTTCGACAACCTCCAGAAGGTGCGCAAGCGCCACCACGCCGACATCGTCCACCTCTTCACGTCCGGCGACCCCACCACCTTGTGCGGTGGGGGCCTGATCCCGATCACGCCCCGCAGGGCCAGCCCGGCGGCCGGTGCCTCGGTCACGTTCGTCGAGTGCCTGCCCTACCTCGTCGCCACCCACGAGCTCGGCCACAACCTCGGCGCCGACCACATCGACTATCCCGGGATCTCCCACGACTCGAAGATGGCGGGCTCGCACGGCTTCGCCAACCCGGCCGGCAACTACATCAGCGTGATGTCCTACTACGAGCCGTGCAGCGACACCGGTGTCTTCACGTGCGTGCGGATCCCCTTCTTCTCCAGCCCGACCAACACCTACAACGCGCAGCCGCTGGGCGTGGACAAGCTCACCGACAACGCAGGAGTGATCAAGCAGATCGCACCCCGGGTGGCCAGATACGTACGCTGAGCGCCATGCGCCTCAAGCTCGGTCGTCCCTCATTGAGCTCGTACGCCGACCGGTTCGACACCCCCGAGGCCGCGGCCGACTTCGGTGTCACCTTCCTCGGCGTGGCCAGCCTCCTGCTCGATGACGGCGAGACGGCGGTGATGACGGACGGCTTCTTCTCCCGGCCGTCCCTGCCGAGGCTGCTGCTGCGCCCGATCGCACCGGATCTCGGTCGCATCGACAGCGCGCTGGGCCTGCTGGGATTCGGAACCTCGGGTCGGCGCCTCGCCGCGGTGATGCCGGTGCACACGCACTTCGACCACGTCATGGACTCGGCAGTTGTCGCCGCGCGCACCGGTGCCGTGCTCGTGGGCGGGGAATCGAGCGCCAACGTGGGCCGGGGCGGAGGCCTGATCCCCGACAGGATTGCCGTGGTCACACCGGGTGTGCCCCTGTCGTTCGGCGCCTTCACGATCACCCACCTCGAGTCGTCGCACTGCCCGCCGGACCGCTTCCCCGGCACGATCGACGAGCCGGTCGTTCCGCCGGTGAAGACTGCGGCGTACAAGTGCGGCGAGGCGTGGTCGATCCTCGTGTCGCACACGAGCGGTCGGACGGCGTTGCTGCAAGGGAGTGCCGGCTTCGTGCCGGGTGCGCTCGCGGGCCGGCAGGCAGACGTCGCCTACCTCGGCATCGGCCAGCTCGGGGTGATGGACGAGGACTACATCCGGTCCTACTGGGCGGAGACCGTGACGGCCGTCGGTGCCAGGCGGGTCGTGCTGACGCACTGGGACGACTTCTTCCGCTGCCTCGACGAGCCGCTGCGGGCGCTGCCCTATGCCGGCGACGACCTCGACGTGACGATGCGGATCTTCGACTCCTTGGCTACGGAGCAGGGGATCGCGCTGCACCTGCCGACCCTGTGGCGGCGCGAGGACCCCTGGTCAGGTCTGTGATCGCTGGACCCGTTCGCTCTTGACCAGCCCGCTCCAGCCGCGCTCGACCATCAGCTCCTCGAGCCGGTTGCGGAGGTGGACCATGTCCGGGCCGGCGCCGAGCACGACCGTGTCGAGCAGGTCGACGAAGGAGTTGTCGAGCTCCAGGTCGTCGCCCGCGTCGAGCTCACCGCTGGCTTCGGCCTGCTCGATCATCTCGACGAGCAGGTCGGCGGTCTCGGCCAGCGCCACGTCGACGTCGTCGCCGCCCAGGGCATTGCCCATGGTCTGGAGCAGCTTGCGCATCAGCGGGTCGTCGAGGTGACCGTGCTTGTAGACCATGTATTCCGCGATCTTCTCCGGCCACTGGGCGGCGATCAGGATCCACGAGTCGCGCTCCATCTCGACCATTACCTCGGGCGCACCGATCTCGCGCATCCGGTCGAGATATCTGGTCACCTCCGACGGCAGTGCAAGGCTGTCGCCTGCGGCCAGCCGGGCGATCCGGCGCCGGTGCTCCTGCAGCTCGCGGATCTCCGCACGCAGGCGGGCGTCGATGTCGTCGACCGCCTCGGCGAACCCGGCCTCGTCGGCGCTCAACAGCTCCTGCACCCGGGCGAGCGGGACGCCCGCCTCCGCCAGCGTCCTGACCCGGATCAGCCTGACCACGTCCGGCGCGGCGTAGGTCCGATAGCCGGAGGCATCGCGCTCGGGCTCGGGCAGCAGCCCGATCTGGTGGTAGTGGCGCACGGCCCGGGTGGTCACCCCGGAGTACGCCGCCAGCTGGCCGATCGTGAGCACGGGACTCAGCCTGCCCGAACCGTCGCGAACAGTCGACGTGCCCAGGCATAGGACAACGCGGTGATGACGACGCACCACCCGATCGCCCACCACAGGTCCGCGCCCGGCTCGCCGCCGGCGAGCAGCGTGCGCAGGGTGTCGATGACCGGGGTGAAGGGCTGGTGCTCGGCGAACCAGGCGACTCCGGTCGGCATCGACTCGGTCGGCACGAAGGCACTGGAGACGAAGGGCAGCAGCACCAGGAACATCGGGCTGTTGCTCGCCGTCTCGACGCTGCCCGCGGCCAGGCCGAGGGCGACGCACAGCCAGGTGAGCGCGAGCGCGAGCAGGGCCAGGACGCCGAGCGCACCCAGCCACTGGGCGAGGGTCGCGTCCGGGCGGTAGCCGAGCAGCACCGCGATCACGAGCACGACCGCGGTGGCGATGGCGGTCTGCACCATCGCCGCGAGCACGTGCCCGGTGAGCACGGACGCCTTGGCGATCGGCATCGTCCTGAACCGGTCGATGATTCCCTCGGTCGCGTCCTTGGCGATGTAGATCGCCGTGCTCAGTGCGACCGACGCGACGGTGATGATCAGGATCGCCGGGGAGATGTAGGCGAGGTAGTCGGCGCGGCCCGCGGCTCCGCCGGCATCGGCAGGTCCGCCCGGGAGCCCGGCGCCCATCGTGCCCCCGAAGACATAGACGAACAGCAGCAGGAAGAGCACCGGCTGCCCGATCAGCATCAGGGTCAGCGAGGGGTAGCGCTGCATGTGCTTGAGGTTTCGGCGCAGCATCGTGGTCGAGTCGCGTACGGCGTACGTCGTGGTGCTCACTAGAGGTCCTCCGCCTCGTCGTCGGTCGTGGTGGCGGGTGTGGCGGGGTGCCCGGTGAGGGCGAGGAAGACGTCGTCGAGGGTCTCGCCGCCGGCCTGCGCCTTGAGCTCGGCCGGCGTGCCCTCGGCGACCAGCCGGCCGCCGTCGAGCAGCCCGACCATGTCGGCGAGCTGGTCGGCCTCCTCGAGGTACTGCGTCGTCAGGAAGACAGTGACGCCGTCGGCGAGCAGCTCGCGGACGATTGTCCAGAGATCACGACGGCTGCGCGGGTCGAGGCCCGCGGTCGGTTCGTCGAGGAAGATCAGCCGGGGCCGGCTGATCAGCGTCATCGCGAGGTCGAGCCGGCGCTTCATGCCGCCGGAGTAGGTCGCAGCGCGCCGGTCGGCGGCGTCGACCAGGTCGAAGCGGACGAGCTGCTCGTCGACCCGGGACAGGGCCTCGACCTTGCGCAGGTGCGCCAGGTCGGCCATCAGGCGCAGGTTCTCGCGCCCGG